>JBEBHW010000248.1:0-5693 GCA_040081145.1 Burkholderiaceae bacterium | reverse complement strand
GCGCTGCCACCGCAGTTCTTCGGCAAACCCAGCCGCAGGTGCCCGGCCTTGTCGGCGCGGCGTTCCATTTCCATGATGAGGTTGCGCCACTCGTCGCGTGGGCGCCCATCGTTTTCCCAGTCGGTGCGTGCGTATTCGCGCCGGTGGTCGAAGAACATCATGTTCTCGCGTTCGAGCGGCTTGATGTCCTTGTCAATGAAGGAGTCGAGCTCGGCCAGCTTGGCGGTGATCTCCGCAGGCAGGGTGAAGTCCATGGCGCAGTCCTCGATGAAGTGATGAAAGTCAGTAGGTGGCGCGGCCACCGGACAGGTCGAACGTGAAGCCGGTCGTGAACGAACACTGGTCCGAGACGATCCACGTCAGCAGGGCAGCCGCCTCTTCCGCACGGCCGATGCGGCGCATCGGGATCTTGTCCATCGCGATCTGCATCGCTTGGGGGCCGTCGCCAGGCCGATGCCACTGCCGCCGCCGGTGATGACGGCGGTGCGTCCGCCCAGATCGATGCTGTTCATTGGCGATTTCAGGTCACAACACCCTGGCAGTTCAAAGTTTGCCCATCTTGCAGCTGCCATCGGGCGGCGGGGTTGCCTTGTCTGCTGAAACCGCCAGCGTCACCGTGTTGCGCAGCTTGCCGCCGCTCTCGGCCACTGTGCCGAAGAAGTTGGGCAGGATCATTTGATGGTCTTCGGCGCGGATCGTGACCTGGCCGAACACGGTGTCAAAGGTGCCGCCGTGCAAGGCCTTCGCGATGTCGATCGGCTTCACGCTCTTGGCGCGCTCCACAGCCTGCACGATGACTTGCATTCCCACGTAATTCTCGCCTTCGAGATCCGTCGGGTCATCGCCGTTGTACATCTTGCGCCAGGCTTCGACGAAACGCTTGTTCTGCGGCGTGTCGATCGACGGGCTGTAGTTCATGTTGCCCCAGATGCCCTTGGCGGCGGCGCCGACGGCGCGGATGTTGGAATCCAGGTTGATGCTGACGCCGCCAATCGTCACTTGATCGAGCAACCCGAATTGCTTGGCCTGATTCAGGAAATTGATCGAATCGCGCCCCGACAGCGCGACGAACACGCCCTCGGGCGCCGCCGTCTTGAGCTGTTGGATGAAGGGCGCGAAATCGTTCGTGCCGAAGGCCGAATAGTTCTCCGAGAGCAGGGTGCGCCCATCGGCAACCGCAGCTTCCTTGAAGTTCTTGCCGATCTCGCGGCCCCAGGCCACATCGGCGGCCAGAATCGCCCACTTCTTTTCCTTGCGCGTGGCGAGCCACGGCTTGATGACGGCGATGTCTTGGGCGTCACCCTGGTTCACGCGGAACAGCCGCGTCTGGCAGGAGTCGCCCGTGATCTTGCTGTTCTTCGCGAAGGTCGACACCATCACGGCGTCCCAGCGCTCGAGCATCGGGCCGATCGCCATGATCTCGCCGCTGGAGATCGTGCCCGTGAGCACGTTGAAGCCCTCCAGCGCCAACTTCTCGGCCTGCTTGCGTGCGACATCGGGTTTGACTTCGCTGTCGAGAAAGCGCACTTCGATCTTGCGCCCGCCGTCGATGCCGCCGCGCGCGTTCGCCTCGGCGACAGCGAACTCGATCGAGCGTTTGACCTCGCCATGCAGCACCGCGTAGGCGCCCGACATCGCGGTGGCCACACCGACGCGCAGCGGCTCCTTGCCCTGCGCGAACGAGAGATTGGCAGCGAGGCACGCCGCCGCGCCAACGGCCGCGAGGGCGGCCTTGTGAGCGCCCCAAGGACGCCGCCTTGCGGCGCCCGTCCCCCGAGGGGATTGAGCAAAGAGGCAAGGCCGCATTGACTCAAGAGTCATCGAAAACAATTTCATGGGTCGGCTCCTCAAATGGTTAGGGCAGTTCATTTCACACGGCAACGTGCTTCTTCAAACTCTCCATCGACAGGCCGGCGAGCCCACCTTGCTCGACGATCCCGCCTTTGGAGAGCACGTGATAACGGCTGGCGACACGCCGCACCAGCCCATAGTTTTGTTCGATCAACAGCAGGCTCGTGCCGGCGTGCGCGAGCTGCAACAGCACGCTGCTCAGTTCATCAACGATCACTGGCGCCAGGCCTTCACTCGGCTCGTCCAGGATCAACAATTTCGGGTTCGCCATCAGCGCACGGCCGATCGCCAGCATCTGCTGCTGGCCGCCGGAGAGCGCCATGCCCGGCGTCTCGGCACGCTCTTTCAGAATCGGAAACAGCGCGAACACGCGCTCCAGATTCCACGGCCCGGCGCGGCGCACCGCGGCGCCGAGCAGAAGGTTCTCGCGGATCGACAAGTTGGCGATGATGGCGCGCCCTTGCTGCACCACCGAGATGCCGGCACGCGCCGCGGCGTAGTGCGGAATCGGCTCCATATGACGGCCCGCGAACAGCACCTTGCCGGCGGTCAATCGTGCAATCCCGAGCAGCGTGTTGACGAAAGTCGTCTTGCCCACGCCGTTGCGCCCGAGGATGGCCACACGTTCGGACTCGCCCACCGCGAGGCTGATGCCGTGCAGCACCTTGGCCGCGCCGTAACCCGAGTCGACGTGCTGGAACTCGAGCAGGGGGGTCATTCGGCCGCACTCCCCAGATACGCCGTCACCACTTCGGGATTGCCGCGCACTTCGTCGGGCGTTCCCTCAGCGAGCACCTTGCCCAGGTGCAGCACGGTGATCCGGTCGCAGATCGCGAACACCACTTCCATGTCGTGCTCGACCAGCAGCACGGTCACGTTCCAGCGCGACACCAGGTCCTTCAGGTGCTCGGCCAACGCCAGCGATTCGCCCATCGACAGGCCCGCCGCGGGCTCGTCGAGCAACAACACCTTGGGCCGGCCGATCAGCGCCAGCGCGAGGTCCAGGCGGCGCCGGTCGCCGTAGGAAATGTCGGCGGCCACGCGCAGCGCCAGCGGCGTGAGGCCGAGCTCCGTCATCACCTCATCGACATTCGAAATCTCGGCACTTCGCGCAGCGATTTCGAGTTGCTCCAGCACGGTCAGGCCGGGGAAGATGTTGGTGCGCTGGAACGAACGCGCGAGGCCCGCCGCGCGGCGCTGCTGCACGCTCAAGCGGCCAATGTCCTGACCGTGGAAACTGACCCGCCCCGACCAGTTCGAGTTGCGCCCCGAAAGCACGTCGATCAATGTCGACTTGCCAGCGCCGTTAGGCCCGATCAGGCCCCGAATCTCGCGCGCCGGCACCGCGATGTCGACCGCGTCGAGCGCGGCAAAGCCCCCGTAGCGGCGCGTCAGTTGTTCGCCCTGGATCGCGATCATGTCAGCGGCTCGGATGCTTCGCTGCGGCGCCACGCCCGCGCAGCCACTGGATCTGCAACGCGAGCGCCCCGCCGATGCCCAGTGGCAGCAGCAGCGTCACGGCGATCAGCGTCAGGCCGATCATGGCCGGCCAATGTTCGGTGAGGTTGCCGGCGATGTCTTTGAAGAAGAAGAACACGATCGCGCCGAATGCCGGGCCCCACAGCAGCTTCGGGCCACCGATGATGACCATGATGAGCACCGAGCCCGACAGGCTCCAGTGCAAAGCGTCGGGCGAAGCGAAGGCGTTGTAGAGCGCCGACAGCACCCCCGCCAGCGCCGCGATCAAGCCCGACAACGCCAGCACGCCGGCGCGCACCAGGCGCGTGCGGTAGCCGATGAAGCGCGCGCGCTCCTCGTTTTCGCGAATCGCTTCGATCAGCCTGCCGAAGCGGCTGCGCGTCAACAGCGCGAGCGCCAGGATCAACAGCACCAGGATCACCCAGCAGATCATGAACATCGTCTGCGGGCGCTGGAACACGCCGATGCCCATGCCGAAGAGCTGACTCGGCAGCGTGATCGACATGCCGTCGTCACCACCCGTCACTTCGCGCGCCTTCATCGCAAACTCGTGCAGCGCCTGGCCCACCGCCAGCGTCAGCATCGAGAACGCGATGCCGGGAATGTTGACGATGCCCAGGCCGAGCAGCAGCGCCAGCAGCGTCGGCACCGCCAGCGCCACGGCAATGGCAAGTTCCGCCGGCATCCAGCCGCGGTTCAAACTCAGGGCAACGATGTAAATCGCCAGCCCGTAAAACGCCGCATGGCCGAAGCTGACCACGCCGTTCAGGCGCAGCAGCGTGCCCACCGCCATCGCCAGGATGCCGCTGATCGTGGCCTGGGCGAGCAAGGTCATCAGCAGCACCGACCCCACCCAGCGCGGCACGGCCAGACCGACCACGATGAAGGCGAGCGTCCATAGCGCCAGGTCGCGCAGCGATTGTTGAGGCGGCGCCGCAGCGGTGGCGACCGCGCTGGTCACGGCGCCGACCGCGACTGCGCCGCCGGCGATGGGTGACGCGTCAGACATGGCTTCCCGACAGCCCCGCCGGGCGCCACACGAGCACGCCCACCATCAGCAAAAATGGAATCATCGTCGCCGCCCACGGCAGGTAGACGACGCCGAAGTTGTGAATCTGGCCGATCACGAGCGCGGCGATGAAGGCGCCTGAAAAACTGCCGAGGCCGCCGATCACGATGACGATGAAGGATTCGACGAGGATGTAGCCGCCCATCGCCGGCGACAGCGCCAGCAGCGGCGCGGCAATCGTTCCCGACAGCCCGGCAAGCGCGCTGCCCAGAGCCACCACGGTGAGGCTGACGCGGTTCGTGTTCACGCCCTGCACCGCCGTCGTCACCGGGTCCACGCTCGATGCGCGCACGAAGAGGCCAATGCGGCTGTAGCGCAGCCACAGCGTCAGCGCCAAGGCGACGCTGGCGGCGACCACGATCACCATGAGGCGATAGACCGGAAAGTCCTGCCCGGCGATCTTGATAGAGCCGGCCAGCAACTCCGGCACCGGCATCGTGCGGTAGGACTTGCCCCACACGGTTTGCGCAAAATCTTCCAGCACCAGCAGCAAGCCGAACGTGACGAGCACAGTGACGATAGGGTCCTGTCGCTGCAGCGGCCGGAACACAAAGGTATCGAGCAAGCCGCCGAGCACGGCGAGCACGAACATGGCGGCGAGCAGCGCCACCCAAAAATTGCCGAGCGCCGTGGCGCTGAAGCCGACGTAGGCGCCCAGCATGAACAGGCTGCCATGGGCAAAGTTAACGACCCGGCGCAGGCCGAAGATCAGCACCAGGCCGACGGCAACGATGTACAGCAGGCCGCCGTACACGAGCCCGTTCAGCAGCTGAATGATCATGCGGATCCTCTGGTCAGTCATGCCGGCGCACGCCGGTGCGGCAGCCGATCTGTCGAACACCGCATCTTATACGCTAGCGTACGATCTCGGCCGGCTGAATGCATGCCTACTTACCCTGGCAAGTCGGGCGCGCAAACGCGCTGCGATCAGCCGCGGCCCGGCGCGCCCTGGTCCCGCCCGAGCTGCGCCACCTCCTCGCGGCGCGCGTCGATCTCCTTGCTGTCGATGTGGGCCGCCCATTCGCGCGAGCGCTGCTTCTCATCTGCAAGCCTTGCGCCAGCGTGGTACCCAACCAGCCTACGCGTTACAGTCCGCTCCTTGCCGCCTGATGGGCTGCGCCGGGGCAAGGTGAGGGGCAAGGTGACGGGCACGCTGGCGATGTGGCAAAAGGCAATGACAGCATGACCGCAGCTTCGACGCCGTTCAACAAAATCCTCATCGCGAACCGCGGCGAAATCGCGCTGCGCGTGATGCGCAGTGCGCGCGCGCAGGGCTACCGCAGCGTCGCCGTGT
>JBEBHW010000247.1:0-5719 GCA_040081145.1 Burkholderiaceae bacterium | reverse complement strand
GGCTCACGACCAGCCTGCGCGGCATGGTCAGCGGCGTGCTGAAAGTCGAGATCCTGACCGAAGGCGTGCACTCGGGGGACGCGAGCGGCCTTGTGCCCTCGAGTTTTCGCATCCTGCGCCAGGTGCTCGATCGGCTGGAGGACAGCAAGACCGGCCGCCTGTTGCCCGCCGCCCTGCATTGCGAGATTCCAGCGGACCGCATCGCGCAGGCGCGCGAGGCGGCGAAGACCTTGGGCAACGAGGTCTGGAAGCGCTTCCCCTGGGCGTGCGGCGCCGATGGTGCGGCGACGCTTCCGACATCGACGGACCCCACCGACGCCTTGCTGCGTCGCACCTGGCAGCCCACGTTGTCGGTGACGGGCGCGGAGGGCTTCCCCGAAGTGCGCAACGCCGGCAACGTCCTGCGCCCTTACACCGCGTTCAAGCTGTCGCTGCGCCTGCCGCCCCTGGTGGACGGCAACAGGGCTGCGACCGAACTGAAAGCCCTGCTCGAAGACAACGCACCGTACAACGCGCGCGTGACCTTCGCTGCCGACGGCCGCGCCGGCGCACAAGGTGCGACCGGCTGGAACGCCCCGTCGCTCGCGCCGTGGCTGGAAGACGCGCTGAACGCCGCCTCACAGACGAACTTTGGCGCACCTTGCGGCTACATCGGTCAGGGCGGAACAATCCCGCTGATGAGCATGCTGCAGCAGGGTTTTCCGGCGGCACAAATGATGGTCTGCGGCGTGCTCGGACCGAAGAGCAACGCGCACGGGCCGAACGAATTTTTGCACGTGCCTTACGGCAAGAAGCTCACTGCGGCGGTGGCGCAGGTGATTGCGGCGTGTCCATGAGCGCTGCCTCGTCGCGCGGCGCACCCGCGAGCTCGACGGTATCGGTCAGGCCGAGCATCGACCGCGCGACGGCCTCGGCGACTTCGATGCCGTCGATCGCCGCCGACATGATGCCTCCCGCGTAACCTGCGCCTTCGCCCGCCGGGTACAGGCCGGCGACGTTCACGCTCTGCAAGTCCTTGCCGCGTGTCAAGCGCAGCGGCGCCGAAGTGCGCGTCTCCACCCCAGTCAACATCGCATCAGGCATGGAAAAGCCGGCGATGCTGCGCTCGAACGCAGGCAAGGCTTCGCGGATGGCGGCGATTGCATAGTCCGGCAGGCTCGGGCGGCCGGGTTCACCGAGGTCGGTGAGCGTCACGCCGGGCTTGTAAGAGGGCTCGACGCTGCCCAGCGCCGTGGAGCGCCGCGCCGCGAGAAAGTCGCCAAGCAACTGGCCCGGCGCGTGATACGTGCCGCCCCCGAGTTCAAACGCACGCGCCTCCCAGTGGCGCTGGAAGGCGATGCCGTCCAGCGGGCTCACGTCGCCTTGGCTGCGCCCGTCTTGCCGATAGTCCTGCGGCGTGATACCGACGACTATTCCCGCATTCGCGTTGCGCTCGTTGCGCGAATACTGGCTCATGCCGTTCGTCACGACGTGCCCGACCTCGGAGGTCGCGGCGACGACGGTGCCGCCCGGGCACATGCAAAAGCTGTAGACGGATCGGCCGTTGCTGGCGTGGTGCACGAGCCGGTAGTCGGCGGCGCCAAGCAAGGGGTTCCCGGCGCTCGGCCCGTAGCGCGCGCGGTCGATCAGCCCCTGCGGGTGTTCGATGCGAAAGCCGATGGAAAACGGTTTCGCCTGCATGAACACGCCGCGCGCGTGCAGCATCGCGAACGTGTCGCGCGCGCTGTGGCCCAGGGCGAGCACGACGTGGTCGCTGCGCCACTCTTTGGCGTCAGCGGTCGTGACCCCGCGAATCCGGCCGGCTTCAATCAGCACGTCAGTGACCCGCTGCTGGAAGTGAATCTCGCCGCCCAGCGCCTCGATCTGCGCGCGCATTTTCTCCACGACGCCGACGAGGCGGAACGTGCCGATGTGCGGCTTGGCGACGAAGAGAATTTCCTGCGGCGCGCCGGCCTTGACGAACTCGGAGAGCACCTTGCGCGTCAAGTGGCGCGGGTCGCTGACCTGGCTCCACAGCTTGCCGTCGGAAAACGTTCCCGCGCCGCCTTCGCCGAACTGCACGTTCGATTCGGGGTCGAGCACGCCGCGGCGCCACAGGCCCCAGGTGTCCTGGGTGCGCTCGCGAACCTTTCTGCCACGCTCCAGGACGATAGGCGCCAGCCCCATTTGCGCGAGAAGCAACGCCGCAAACAGGCCGCACGGGCCAAAGCCGATGATCAGCGGGCGGTGCGCGGCAGGCTGGCGCGCGGCGAGGCTGGGGTCCGCAACAAAGTGGTAGCGCAGATCGGGCGACAACCGAAGGTGGGGGTCGGCGCCGGCTCGCGCCAGGATCTCGGCCTCGCCGTCGACATCGCAATCGACGCTGTAAATGAGCTGGATTGCGCTGCGCTTGCGCGCGTCATGGCCGCGGCGAAACACGGTGAAGGCGCGCAGTTGCGCGTCGGCAATGTGGAGCCGCGCGACGATGGCCGTGCGCAGCGCCGTTTCGCCATGCGCAAGCGGCAGGCGCAGCTCGGTCAGGCGCAGCACGGGACGGGCTCAAGCGAATGTGGCTTTGCCACTTTGCCTGACTCCCTTGGGAGGCGCGAATGTCGAAGGCATTTCCTGCGGGCTCTCAGTAAAACGCTTCGCCGCGCTGCACACCCATCAGCGGCTCGAGCAATCCGGCGAGCGGCCTCAAGGGCGCATAACGCGTCGCGACCTTGTGCGCGTAGCCGAAGAAGCGCGGCAAGTCTTCGCTGTATTGGGGTTTGCCGTCGCGGTGTTTGAGGCGGCAGAAAATCCCCAGCACTTTCAAGTGGCGCTGCAGGCCCATCCATTCGAGCTGGCGCCAGAACTCGCCGAAGTCGTCGGGGAGCGCGACGCCGGCCTTGCGCGCGGCTTCCCAATAGCGCACCGCCCAGTCGAGTTCGAGCGCCTCGTCCCAAGAAATGAAGGCGTCGCGCAGCAAACACGCCGGGTCGTAACTCGCGGGTCCGCGCACGGCGTCTTGAAAGTCGAGGACTCCGGGGTTGGGCGTGCAGACCATCAAGTTGCGCGGCATGTAATCGCGGTGCACGGCGACTTGCGCTTGCGCCAACGCGCTGGCCACGAGCGCGTTGCACGTTACCTGCCAGACGCGCTGCTGCGCGTCGCTCCAGGTCACGGCATATTCACGCTGCACGCACCACTCGGGGAACAGCGCCAACTCACGCCGCAGCAAGGCGTCGTCGTAGGGAGGCAGGCCGGTGGGGTCGCCGTGGCGCTGCCATCTCACCACGGCGGCGATCGCGTCGCGCATCAAGGCATTGATCGTGGCGGTGTCGTGGGTCGCTTGTGCGGCCAGGAGCTCGCCCAGGTACAGCCGCGTGCCCAGGTCGCTCAGCAACAGGAAGCCGTTCGCTGGATCTTGCTCGACGATGCGCGGCGGATTCAGACCGGCGCGCGCCAGGCGCGCGGCGATCTCGACAAACGGGCGCACGTCTTCTTGCGGCGGCGGCGCGTCCATCACGATGTGGGCGGCTCCCCCGCCGGAGTCGACGCGCAAGTAGCGCCGAAAACTCGCGTCGCTGGACGCCGGGCGCAGGCTCGGTACGAGCAGGCCGTGGCGCTTGGCGACAGGCTCGAACCAGCGCTCGAAGGCCAGTCTGCGAAGCGGATCTGCCCAGACGATGCCGGGCGCAGCAGGGGTTGCAGTCAATGGGTGGCCAGACGTTGAGGGTCGATTCGGGCGGTGGGTCGGTGACTGCCATGTTGCAGGCGCCTTGTTCCTGCGCCGTGGGCTCTTGAGGCCAGGAAGCCGGTGCCCCAGGCTCGTGGATAATTGATTCTACAAACCACCCTGCTTCCCGCGCAGGCGCTGGCTGCCGATCCGCTGCGCGACTGGTCAGTGGCTTGCGCGGCCCGCTGCCTTGCCGAAGACCTCGCCCCCATTGCTCACCGATCAGGCCGGTTCTGCGCCGTGGGTCTTGGGTGCGCTCGTGTTGTTGCTCGCCCCGACCTTGAGCCATGCCCAGGACGCGCCCGCAGAAAACCTGCGCCTGCGGCTGTCGCCGCAGTTGCAGCCGGCCCCGCGACCCGAGCCCGGCGCACGCGCGGCGATTGTCTTGCGCTCGCGCGAAATTCGCGGCCGACCCGATCTCGAAACCGTCGCCGAAGGAGGCGTTGAACTGCGCAGCGCCGGCCTGGTCGTGCGTGCCGACAGTTTGAGCTATGAGCAGGCCGAGGACCTCGCGGTGGCGCGCGGCAATGTGCGCGTCAGCCGCGATGGCAACATCTACAGCGGCCCGGAGCTGCAGCTGCGCCTGCAGCGCTTTGAGGGATTTTTCGTCAATCCGACCTACCGCTTTGCGCGCAGCGGCGCGGGCGGCAGCGCACAGCGCATCGATTTCCTCGACGACCAGCGCATCATCGCGACGGGCGCAAACTACTCGAGCTGCCCGAGCGACGGCTCCGGCGGGCCGGCCTGGTTGCTCGCCACCGACAGCATCAAGCTCGACTTTGCCGCCAACGAGGGCGTCGCCGAAAACGCGGTGCTGCGCTTCTACGGCGTGCCCATCCTCGCCGCGCCGGTGCTGAGCTTTCCCCTGACCGATGAGCGCAAATCGGGCTGGCTTCCCCCCGGGCTCAACCTGGACAGCAAGAGTGGTTTGCAGGTGGAGATTCCGTACTACTGGAACATTGCGCCGCAGCGTGACGCGACGCTGACGCCGGTGGTCAGCGCGAAGCGCGGCTTCGGCATGGATTCGGAATTCCGCTACCTCGAGCCGCGCCACAAAGGCGAAATCGACCTGCGCTACCTGCCCAACGACCGCATCACCGGCGGATCGCGTTTTGCCCTCAACGCGGCCGGCGATGCCGACCTGCCGCTGGACATTCAGGCGCGCGCGCGCTGGCTGCGCGTCTCCGACGACGCCTATTGGAAAGACTTCCCGCGCGGTGTGAAGAGTCTGACGCCGCGCCTGCTGGGCTCGGAACTGGCACTGAGCGCGGCGCCGCTCGCCGATTGGGCGACCTACGCGCGGGTGCGGCGCTGGCAGGTGTTGCAGGATCCGAGCAGTGTCATCGAGGCGCCCTACGAGCGCCTGCCGCAACTCGGCGCGAATTATTCGAAGCGTGGCGACGACGGGCCCGAAGTCGGCGTCGAATTCGAACTGAATCGTTTCGCCGATCCGCGCAATGGCGCGACGCTGCCACGCGCCAGCGGAACGCGCGCGCACTCGCTGGGATGGTTCGCCTGGCCCTTGGTCATGCCGGGATGGACGTTGCGGCCCAAGTTCGCCTACAACGCTGCGGCGTATGCGCTGGAGCAACCCGTGACGGACGCCCTGGGGCAACCCGTTGACGGACGGCGCCGCATGACCCGAGCCGTGCCGACGCTGAGCCTGGACAGCGCCTGGCTGCTGGAGCGCGACGCCCAGTGGTTCGGCAAGGCGATGCGCCAGACGCTCGAGCCGCGCATGCTTTATGTGAACACGCCGTATCGGCGCCAGGACAATTTGCCGAACTTCGACGCCGCCGCGAAAGACTTCAACTTCGATTCGATCTTCACGGAGAACGCCTTTGCCGGCGTCGACCGCGTCTCCGACGCGCATCAACTGACGGCCGGCGTGACGACGCGAATCCTAGATGCCCAAACCGGCGCCGAAGCGATGCGCCTGGGCCTGGTGCAGCGCTATCTGTTTCGCGATCAGCTCGTCACGCCCGACGGCAGCACGCTGACGCAGCGCTTCTCGGACGT
>JBEBHW010000246.1:0-5730 GCA_040081145.1 Burkholderiaceae bacterium | reverse complement strand
GGATCGTGCGCAGGATTTCGAGAGGCTCGTCGGGCTTGGCCATCACCGTGTTCATCAACGCCGCCTCGTAGGCGCCGATCTGGCCTTTGTGGTCGCGCGGGCCGGCGTTCCAGGTCGTGGGCACGACGCACTGGTAGTTGTCGATGCGCGTGTCCTTGATCTTGATCCAGTGGCCCAAAGCACCGCGCGGCGCTTCGCAATAACCCGCGCCCTGGGCCAGCGCCGGCCAGGTTTTGGGTTCCCAACTGTCGACGTTGGCGGTGGCGAAGTTGCCGGCTTTCAAGTTGCCCATCAGCTTGTCGAAGAAGTGGCGCATCTTGTGCGCCGCCCACGAGCACTCCAAGCCCCGCGCTGCGGTGCGGCCGAGTGTCGAGAACAAGGCGGTGAGCGGAACGTCGAGCTTCTTCAGCACCATGTCCACGGGCTCCTTGAACTCGGGCTTGCCCATCGCATAGGCGATCACGTAGCGCGCGAGCGGGCCCACTTCCATCGCATGGCCGCGCCAGCGCGGCGACTTGACCCACGAGTATTTGGCGGACTCGTCCAGCGACTCGATGTTCGTCTTCGTGCCTTTCGTGGCTTTGCCGAGCGCGAAGTTCGGATCGGTCACGCCGTCGAACGGGTGCAGCCCCTTGGTTTCGTCAGCGTATTTGTACCAACTGTGGCTGACGAACTCCTGGATCTGCGCCGGGTCCTTCAGGTCGACGGGCTGCACTTCCTTCAGATTCCCGCCGACGATCGCGCCGCGCGGCATGAGCAGGCTGTTGTTCGAGTCATCGTTCGCGATGTCGGGGAAGTCGCCGTAGGCGAGCAGGTTCTGGCTCGAGATGCCGCCGCCGATCGCGCCCCAGTCCTTGTAGAACGACGCGATCGCGAGCAGGTCCGGGATGTAGACGTTGTCGATGAAGGCGATCGTGTCGTCGATGATTTTCGACACCATGTTCAACCGCTCCATGTTGATCGCGCCCACGGCGCCGGTGGCTTCCAAGTTGATCGAACACGGCACGCCGCCCACCAGCCAGTTCGGGTGCGGATTCTTGCCGCCGAAGATCGTCTGGATCTTGACGATCTCCTTCTGGAAATCCAGCGCTTCGAGGTAGTGCGCCACCGCCATCAGGTTCGCTTCGGCCGGGAGCTTGTACGCCGGATGCCCCCAATAGCCATTGCGGAACGGCCCGAGCTGACCCGACTCGACGAACTTCTTTAATCGAGTCTGCACGTCGCGAAAGTAGCCCGGGGACGACAGCGGCCAACTGCTGATCGATTGCGCGAGCTCTGACGTCTTCTTCGGATCCGCCTTCAGGCTGCTCACCACGTCGACCCAGTCGAGTGCGTGCAGGTGGTAGAAGTGCACCAGATGGTCCTGCGCGTAGAGCGTCGCGTGCATCAGGTTGCGGATGATGTTCGCGTTGTCGGGGATCTTGATCTTCAGCGCGTCTTCGACCGCGCGCACCGATGTCAATGCGTGCACCCCCGTGCACACGCCGCAGATGCGCTCGACGAAAGCCCACGCGTCGCGCGGATCCCGACCCTTGAGAATGACCTCCAGGCCGCGCCACATCGTTCCGGTGGACACGGCGTTGCGGATCACGTTTTTGTCGTCGAGGTTCACCTCCAGACGCAAATGCCCCTCGATGCGCGTGACCGGGTCGACGACGATGCGCCTGCCGCTGTTGTCGAGTTTGAAGCCCTGGGTTTCGATGACGGCCATGATCAAGCCTCCGCCTTGTTGCTGTCACTTTCGGTCTGGGCTTGCGTCTTGCTGCGGTCTGCCGCGCGTTTGATGGCGCTCACTGCGGCGTGTGCAACCACCGCAGCGCCGGTCGCGCCCGCGGCGACGAGGCCGATCTTGTCGGCGTTCGCCTCGATGCCGAACTGCGTGATGTTCGTGAGCCGGTCATAGAACGAGCCCTTGTCCCAGAAGCCGTCTTCGGAGCAGCCGATGCAGCCGTGGCCCGAGGCGATCGGGAACGACACGCCCTCGTTCCAGCGCGTCGTCGAGCACGCGTTGTAGGTCGTCGGCCCCTTGCAGCCCATCTTGTAGAGGCAGTAACCGGCTTTCGCGCCTGCGTCGTCCCACTGCTCGACGAACTGGCCGGCATCGAAATGCGGCCGTCGATAGCACTTGTCGTGGATGCGCTGGCTGTAGAACATCTTCGGCCGGCCTTGACGATCCAGCTCGGGGATGCGGTCGAAGGTGGCGATGTAGGTCACCACCGCCGTCATCACCTCGGGGATCGGCGGGCAGCCCGGCACCTTGATGATGGGCTTGTCGGTGATGACCTTGTTGATCGGCACCGCAGTCGTCGGGTTCGGCTTGGCCGCCTGCACGCAGCCCCACGACGCGCACGACCCCCAGGCGATGATCGCCTTTGCGTCTTTCGCCACATGCTTGAGCTTCTCGACGAAGGGCTTGCCGCCGGGCATGCAGTACATGCCGTCTTCCCCCAGCGGCGGATTCCCCTCGACCGCCAGGATGTAGTTGCCCTTGTACTCCTTCATGACCTGCTCGAGCGCGGCTTCGGCCTGGTGCCCGGCAGCGGCCATGATCGTGTCGTCGTAGTCGAGCGAGACCATCGACAGGATCACGTCTTTGGCGAGCGGGTGCGCCGAGCGGATGAACGACTCGGTGCAGCACGTGCACTCCAGCCCGTGCAGCCAGAGCACCGGCGTGCGCGGTTTGGTCTCGAGCGCGTGCGCGATCTGCGGCGCGAACGCCGGGCCTAAGCCGAGCGACGCGGCGGTGAGGCTGCAAAACTTGAGGTAGCTGCGGCGGGTGATGCCCTGCCGGCGCATGACTTCGTAGAAGGTCTCGGTCATTGGCGTCCCCTGTGCAATGGGTTCGTTGTGGCCACGGGCTCCGCCACGCGGCATCGGGGAGTCTTCCCCAACGCGAGCGCGACATCGTGATCCAGATCAACGCAGGCGCAGTGCCTTGTCAATCGGGTCGTCCAGCGCGCCGTCGCTGGTGCAACCGGGGCGCTCAGCTCAGCAGGATCGCCGCGCAGAGCAGCGCCGAATACAGCACCTGGAATCTGGCGGTTCGCGCGAGCAGCGCATTGAACGCCGGGCCGGGCGTCTCGCGCCAGAAGCTGCGCACCAGCGTTGCCGCCAGCGGCAAACCCAGGAGCGGAATTAGCAGCGTCACGCCGATGCGCGTGGCCAGCGCGAGTGCGCCGAGCAACGCGAACGGCGCGAACATCAGCAGCGTGTACTCCCAGCGGCTGAAGCGCCGGCCCAGACACACCGCCAGGGTACGTTTACCCACCATTGCGTCGGGCTCGAGGTCGCGATAGTTGTTGACGACGAGCACGGCCGTGGCCGGCAGGCCAACCATCAGCGCCGCGATCAGCGCACCGGGGCTGAGCGTGAGCGCCTGCAGATAGTAGGTGCCGCCGACGGCGACGCCGCCAAAGAACAGCAAGACGACGAAGTCGCCCAGCGGCGTGTACGAAATCGGCCGCGGGCCGCCGGAGTACGCCATCGCCGCGGCCGCCGATGCGATGCCGGCGACGAGGATCGGCCAGCCGCCGCGTGCGACCAAGATCAAGCCGAGCGCGGTGGCCAGCACAAAGCAGGCTTGCGAGGCGGCGCGCACCTGGCGCGGCGCGAGCAGGCCCAGCGCCGCGGCGCGCGGCGGGCCCAGGCGGCCGCCGCGGTCGGTGCCGCGTTCGAAGTCGCTGACGTCGTTGTCCAGGTTGGTCCCGAGCTGCAGCAACACGGCGCCCAGCAGCGCCAGCCACAGCACGCCCAGGTCGATGCGGCCGGTCTCGGCCCAGGCCAGCGCGGCGCCAACCGCCACCGGATTCACGGCGATGCTCAGCGTGTGCGGGCGCGCGGCCATCGCCCAGGCGCGCAAGGACGTGCCCGCCTTGTTGCGCGCCACGACCGCGGTGGATTGCGTCGACGACATACCCTTCTCCTCAACGCCGTTCGGCGAAGCACGAAACCGCGGCCAGTCTAGGCCGCGCTGCGGCCGCCGCGAACGCGGCGCCGGCACCCTGTGTGCCGCGCTTGACCTGGATCAGACAGCGGGCGCCGCGACGCCGCGGAAAAGCGCAGCAGCGTCGCTCAAGGACATGCGCGCGTCAGCCCGACTTCGGCCGCGAGCTTGTGGCAACGCGCCGCATCGATCGCATGACCCGCCTCGAGGAAACGTGCCGCTGCAGCGGCAAACCGGGAGGCCGCGAGCTTCGCACCCTCGCCGGTCGCAACCGCCAGGTGGCCTCGCACCTCGTCGTGCGCGGCATACCAAGCCGGCAGGCGCATCACCACGTTGGCGAGGTAGGCGGTCTGGCCCTCGTACTCCTGCGCCAGGTCGAGGCGCTGCGCCCGCGCCGCGGCGATCGCCGCCGGCACGGCGAATGTGATGCGGCACCCGGGGCATGTTTCCAGGGGCCCGTGCACGGCTTCGCGCGCGTCTTCGAGCGCGTGCAGGGCGGCGCCTGGGTTGTCCGCGAGCTGGATGCGTGTGCCATAGATGCGGTCCAGCAGATGAAAGCCAACGTCGGTCTGGCGCGCGATGTCGAGCGCCTCTTCGAGCACGACCCGGGCGTCGTCGAGCCGACCCCTGTGCATCGCCACCTCCGCGAGCCGCTGCAGCGAGAAGGCCTCGCCGGTGGCCGCGCCGATGGCACGGTGCAGGCGCGCGCCGAGCCTCAGGTTCTCCTCGGCGGCGGGCAGATCGCCCGACAGCAGCTCGGCCTCGCCGCGGATGGTGACGCCGAACGCGTGGCCGCGTGCCGAACCGAGCCGCCGCGCTTCGGTCGCCAGGGCCTGCGCGAAGGCGATCACCTCCGGATAGGGGCGCGCGCCGTAGAGAAAGCGCTGAGCGATGCAGAGCTGACCTTCGAACACACGCGCCGCCAGGTGCGGCACGTGGCTCGTCTCGTGCAGGTCGGCCCAGACGCTGCGGTGCAACTCGCCTCGCGCATGCGCTGCCGCCGCCTGCGCCCACGAAGCGATCACCAGGGCGGCGGCGTCGCCGCTCTGCAGCGCGAGCCGGCGCGCCTCGGCGGCCTTCAGCGTGCCCATCGCGGGATCGGCAGCACCGAGGGCTGCGGCGCCACTGTAGGTCAGGGCCTCGCACAGAAGTCCTTCCACCGTCGTCGGCCGCACACCCACCAGCGCCGCCAGTGCTCCCTTGGGGTCGCCCAGCTTGATCTGCGCCAGCGCGGCCTTGGCGCGCAGGTCGTGCGACAGCGGCTCGCCGACGGCGTCGGCAGCCGCGCGATACCCCGCCACCGCGGCCGGATCGCCCATCGCGTCGAGCGCCTCGGCGCGTAAGCGCAGCGCCTCCGCATGGTCGGCCTGGAAGGCGAGCACGGGTTCGAGGTGCCGCAGCGCATCGCTGAAGGCGCCCAGCCGCACCGCGTCGCGCGCCGCGGCCAGCAGCCACGGCATCGCCTCGCGCAGGCTGCCCCCTTCCAGCCAGTGACGCGCCACGATGGCCGGCGCCGATGTCTGTGGGTGCACCAATCAGTCGAACTACCGTCATGGCCCAGGCCTTGGCTGCTTTCGGGGTCGAGAGGATAGCGGAGTCGGGCGATCGACGACGGCAATGGCGGATTTGCTATGCCGCGCGATCCGCAAACATGCGCAGCAATCCCGCCAGTTGATTCGGCGGCGTGCTCTTGTCGATGACTTCCAGCGCACCGGCGATCAAGGCGCGCTGACGGGTTTCCGGCGTGCGATCGGAAGTCAGGCAAATCGCCGGGAGGTTCGCCATGC
>JBEBHW010000002.1:0-23918 GCA_040081145.1 Burkholderiaceae bacterium | reverse complement strand
AGTCGGCCCCTATAATCGCGCAAGTTTTCGGGGCGTAGCGCAGCCTGGTAGCGCACTTGCATGGGGTGCAAGGGGTCGCGAGTTCGAATCCCGCCGTCCCGACCAATGAAATCAACGGGTTACGTGAGAGATCACGTAACCCGTTTCTACGTCCGGGCCAGCGGGCGACAGAATGGGCGACAGAATTCGTGGCGTACGCCCCCATCAAATCGGCCGGACCGATGCATCGATCGGTTCTCCTCGGTCGAGTGCGAAGCACGCCCACAGCGTTCCAGACCACTGGAATCGGCAACTCCCGACCCACGGCGTTGCGACGGGGCCACACCCAAAGAAGTGCCGCCGAACGTTTGGACGCTGCCGGCGGCCCACGAGCCGGGTGTCAAACGGGCCGAGTTGATGCTCAGCGTGCTCGCTCGCGCGATGCCACCCAGCGTTCGATTTCAGATTGCGGCCATGCAACCGTGCGCGCGGACAACCTGATCGGGATCGGAAACTGATTCTGTGAAATCAGCTTGTAGATCGTTGATCTGGCCAGACCGGTGGTGCGAATGACCAATGGAAGTCGCAGCAAGACAGGTAGTGAATCCATGACGGACCTTCACGCGTGAGAGTGTTAATGGGGATCGCCGCGCCAGAGGCATTTCCTCGGGCGGGGACGTTCAAGAAGTTCTTGACTCACGGCTTCAGCACGAACTGACCTGTCGTGCCGCGATACGGGCTGGCGTCGAATTGGCTGATCGTCCGGACGAGACGGTCGCCGTCATCCAGGACTCGATGAGGCCTCGGCGTCGCATTGCTGGAAGCGACGCATTCAAATGCGGGTCACGACCGCTAACGGGTGCCGGCGCCGCGTTCGCATTGTGAGCAGCGCCTACCCGTACGCAAATGCTCCAGCGGGGATGCCTGCGACTGCGAACGGGGGCCCTTTCGATTTGAAGGATCCAAGGCCGCGTCGTCAAGTCAGCGCGTGCTGGTGTCGCTTGTTCATGTGTCGTGATTGGTCAAGTGGTTTGGCGACAGGTGAGTCCGACCAGACTCCATTGCTCGCCTCGTGCGCCATGGGTAGCCAATCGGCGGCCGGCGCGCTGTCAGCCTGACCGGATTGCGTAGGTCCACAACCTCTGGGCAAAAGCTTGGCATTTGCGCTGGCATTGGTCCAGCGCGCCGGCAAGACTGGAGCACTGGCGCATGCACGCACAATGGCAAGTCGGAGTCCAACGGAGTTGCAAAGTGTCAATGAAACCGGAGTCGATCCCCAAGGCCACGACGATGTTGACCAGCGTCTTGCGAGACGGCGCGACCTACCGCGAGGCCGGTGCGCCCTACGGGTTGGGGCGCTCGAACGTGGAACGTGCGATCAAGGCACTGGTGCAGCAGGTGGCCCAGGAGCGCGGCATTCCCGCGCTGGACGACGACGCGCTGATATCGCTGACGCGCCTGCGCCAGTTTCGCGAGCCGGTGCTGCAGGCTGTTCGCGACTTCACGCCGGGCGAGGCCAGACCGAAACGAACCAACCTTGGGCCCGAAGAGATCGCCGCCGGCGCCAGCCGCGTGCGCAAGCGCAGCGACAACCCGCACCGCGACGTGGCGCTGATCTTCGTGCTGTTCTGCACCGGCGCCAAGCCGATCGAAATCGCCCGCCTGCAGGTGCGCGACTACCTGAACCGCGACGGCAGCGTGCGAGAGCGTTCCGAATTGCCGCCCGAGGCAGCGGCGAATGGCCGTGGCCGGCCGCTCTTCTTCACGTCCGTGCGAGCCCGTACCGCGATCGATGCCTACCTGGCCGAGCGTGCGCGCCGACGACTCGGCGTGGCTGCGGCTTCAGTCGCATCAGACGCTGCTTCGTACCGAGGCCTCGACCCCCTCAGCGAGCTGTTCCTCACCGAAACCGGCAAGCGCTTCGAAGTCACCGGCCGCGGGCCGAATGATCCGCGTGCGACATGCCGATTGATGATCGCCACGCTGCGCTTGATCTTCAAACGTGCCGGGTGGACTGGCGTGACCTCGCAGTCTGCGCGGCGCGTGGTGGCCCGGTGGCTCACCGACAAGGGCGCCGGTGGCGCGCAGGTCGGTGAACTGCTGGGCTTGTCGAGCACGCGCGCCGTGCGCAGGTTGCTGGGGGATGAACGGCGGGCGCTCGAGACGCTGGCTCGCGATCTCGTCTGATTCACGCGCGCTCATCGACGGCGACGGCGAGAACGCGATGGCGCCGAACCGATACTTCATCAAGGGCCGAATCTATCCCGCCGGCGATCAGGGGCTGCAGGATGGCCTCGCACGCGTCTACGGCTCGTCGGAAAGGCCTCGGTGCATGTGCGTGCCCGGCGGCGTCGAGATGTACATCGCCAAACACGCCGAGTACGTCGTCAAGCGCATGCCCGACACCGGGAACCAGCACCACCCGACTTGTCCGTCGTTCGAGCCGGAACCCGGAACCTCCGGGCTGAGTGAGCTGCTCGGCGATGCGATCATCGAACACTCGCCCGACCGGGTCGAGGTGCGAACCGATTTTCCGATCTCGAGGATTGCGGGCAGGTCGATGCCGCGCGCCGAGGTGCTCGTGGATCCGCCGGAAGTGAATGCACCGCGCAAGCGAATGAGCCTGCGCGCGCTGCTGCACTTCCTGTACGAGCGCGCAGGATTCAACCGCTGGTACCCGGCCATGGAAGGCCGGCGCAACCAGGGCGTGCTGCACAAGTACCTCAGCGAGGCCGCAAGGGGAGTGCTTCTGAAGGGGACGACTCTCGACGAGCGCCTGTACGTTCCAGAGCCGTTTCGCGCGGAGTTCAAGGAGCAGATCGGCGAGCGCCGGCGCAAGAAGCTGGCGCTGCTGATGTCACCCGAAGACGCCGGCCAGTTCAAGATGGCGATCCTCATCGGCGAGTACAACGGCTCCGAGGCGACGAACGTCGGGCGCAGGATCATCATCAAGCACATGCCCGATGTGCCGCTGTACATCGAGAACGGAGCATGGGTACGCGTCGAGCGAAGCTACGGTGCCGTCCTTCAGGCTCGCGATGCCGACGTGATGACAAAACCGCGCGTCATCCTGGCTGCGCTGATCTACGCGACGCGAGAGATCATCTATCAGATTGACACGCTCACCATGATGCTGACGACCGATCAGTGGGTTCCCTTGGAGGGCATGCATGAATTGCGGCTGATCGAGGCGCTCCAGGGCGAACAACGGGCATTCATCAAGCCGTTACGGTACGACGCCAAGTCGACGGCAGGTTTTCCGAACGTGCTGCTCTTGGACTGCGGCAAGGTTCCACTGCCGATGCACTTGCTGAGTGCGTTTGCGGACGCGAAAGAGAGGGCAATGAAGGAAAAGGCCGTCGCGATCGGCGGTATGCCGGCATGGCTCTGGGACTCGGACAAAGAGATGCCGCCGATACCGCCTCGAGCAAAGACAACGTGGAGCTCGCAGCGCCACTTGGGATGACAGCTTCACCATCGACGCTTTTTGATGCGGATCAACATTCCCGGACGACGTGCGGATTAGCATCACTCCTGAATGAAGACCTCACTGGGCACCATGTTCCTGCATCGCAAACAACTTCGCCGCTGGGCAGCTGGCACGCTGCTCCTGTGGCTGTTTGGCATTGCGACCGGAGTTGCCCAAGCATGTTTGACCCCGAAGCCAATCGATCTGGCCGGGCAGCACTCCGCGCCGGCCGTTGCGGTTCAGGTCCAGCATGAGCAGACGGCGTCGCCGCGAATCGATCTTCCTCATGGATCGCCGCATTCACAGCATGACGGGATGCCGGGTGACGATGATTCGCTTGGCAAATCGAACTGCCAGGACTTCTGCGAGAAGGCTGCGATTGCCATTTCTCCGCTGAAGTCTGCGCTCGACAACGCGCATGATTTCGCCTTGCCACCGCTGGCCGTGACGAGCGTCAAGCTTGCGGCTGTCGAGCCGGCGCAACTGCCGCTGCCGCGCTGGGTCGGCGGGCCGGCTCTCCCGATCAGGCTCGCCTTCCTGCACTTGGCGCTTTAGCGCCTGCCACTGGCAGGTGGCGCCAGCGCCGGCTTTGACCGGCGCTCGCTGCCGCCGCTCCCGCGTTGCCGCCTGACGATGGCGAACCGCGCGGTGCGCGCCCCCGATCCATCTCGACTCTGACGCGCCGTCGGCGCTCAGATCGGTCCACCGCGACCTCATCCATTCAGGAGTTCTTGTCATGACCCACGTCCTCAAACTTTGCGTCGCGCTCTTCGTGTCGACGCTCGCTTTTTCCAGCACTGCGCAGGATCGCGCTGCCGGTTCGCCTGCCACACCGATGGCAGACGCCTCAATGCCGCACGACTGCGTGAAGCCCATGCCCAGGCACGACCACACCGCCGAAAAGGGCATGCCGACACCGAAGTCGATCATCAATCCCTGCATGCCCAGCGCCGCGGCGTCGGCGCCGGCGCCGAAGGCCAAGCCCAGGCACGACCACGCCAAGTTCCACAAGAACCAGTGATCGCGTGCCGGTGACTGCGATGAGCTTTGAGCGATCGATGCGCAACTTGCTGTGCGTTACCCTGCTCGGTGCCGGCCTGTGCGGCCCGGCGCCGGCGCAGGACAACACGCTGGGCTCCAACGTGCAGGGTCTGCTCGAGTATGCGCGCGCTCAGAGCCCCGAACTCGCGGCAATGCGGCAGGAGGCCGACGCTGCGGCACAGCGCGTGCAACCCGCCGGCGCATTGCCCGACCCGCAGTTGCGCATCGAGCTGATGAACATGCGCGAGTGGGTCAACGAGGCGTCGCCCGCCCCGTGGCCGTGGCGCGTCGGCGAGACGAAGTACACCTTCATGCAGATGCTTCCCGGCTGGGGCAAGCGCGATCTGAAGCGCGACGCCGCTGCCGCCGACGCGACGCAGGCGAGCGCACGCAGCGCCGCCACCTGGGCCGAACTCGCGATGCGCATCAAGACCAGCTTTGCCGAGTACTACCGCGCCGCTGGGGATCAGCGTCTGATCCGCGAAGTGCTCGACCTGATGGCGCGCCTGGAGCAAATCGCCCAGGCGCGATATGCCGGCGGCCTGGCGGCGCAGCAGGACGCGATCCGCGCCCAGCTCGAACAGACGGCGATGCGCTCCGAACTGATCGCGCTGGACAACGAGATTCGTCAGCAGCGAGCGCGATTGAACGCGCTGCTCGCGCGCGAGGGGTCCGCCCCATTGGCCGAGCCGAAGGGGTTGCGGCCACTCCCGGCCCTGGCCACCGCGGACACGGCGCTGCTCGTTGAGCGCGCACGCGCGAGCAACCCGGCGCTGCAGGCCGAGCAGGCGCGCCTGGCAGCCGCGCAAAAGAATCGCGACCTCACGTTTCGCAATCGCGGCCCCGACTTTCAGGTCGGTGTGTCGCCGACGCAGCTGCGTTCGCGAATCACGTCGTGGGGCTTGATGTTCGAGATGAACATCCCGCTGCAGCAGGAAACGCGCCGCTCGCAGGAGCAGGAGGCGCAGGCGATGGTGAACGCCGCGCAGTCGCGTGCCGAGGCGTTGTCGTACCAGTTGCTCGGCGAGTTGGCCGGCGTGCTCTCCTCATTCGATGCCGCACGGCGCACCGAAGCATTGGTCACGGCACAACTGCTTCCGCAGTCGAACCTGACCCTGCAGTCGGCACTCGCGGCCTACGAGACCGGCAAGGCCGACTTCGCAACGCTGCTCGACGCGCAGCGCCAGATCCGCAAGGCCAAGCAAGACCTTCTGAAAGCCCAGGTCGACGCGCAAATGCGTTTGGCCGAGATCGAACGCATTCTGGGAGAAGACCTGTGAAGACTGCCACAACCGTGATCGTCAGCGTTGTTGCGTTGGCCGTGCTCGGCGCCGTGGGTGCGGGCAGCTATTGGCTCGGCGCACGCTCGCCCTCGCATGCCACTGCCAGCGCCACCGCCACCACCACCGCGACCGGCGCGACGCCGGCCAAGCCGCAGCGCAAGCTGCTGTATTACCGCAACCCGATGGGTCTGGCCGACACGTCGCCGACGCCCAAAAAAGACCCCATGGGGATGGACTACACCCCGGTCTACGAAGGCGAGGACGACGACAAGGGCGAGCCGGCGGCAGCGAATCAGATTCGCATCGGTACCGAGAAGGTGCAAAAGCTCGGCGTGCGCACCGAGGCCGCGAGCAAACGCCTGCTCGGCAAGACGGTGCGCGCTTCGGGCCGGATCGAGCCCGACGAGCGGCGCATCGTCGCGATTTCGCCGCGCTTCGAGGGTTTCGTCGAACAGCTTCACGTCAACGTCACCGGCCAGTTTGTCGCCAAGGGGCAGCCGTTGTTCGAGGTCTACAGCCCCGAGCTGATGTCGGCGCAGCGCGAATACCTGATCGCGATCCAGGGCGTTGCGGCAATGCAGGACGCGGGGGTCGAGGCGCAGACGAGCATGCGGCAGCTCGCGCAGTCCAGCCTGACGCGGCTGCGCAACTGGAATTTCTCGGCCGATCAGGTGAGCGCGCTCGTGGCCTCGGGTCAAGCGACGCGCACGATCACATTTCGCTCGCCGGTGTCGGGCATCGTGACCGAAAAGAAAGCGCTGCAAGGCATGCGCTTCATGCCCGGCGAGATGCTGTACCAGGTGACGGACCTGTCGTCGGTCTGGGTGCTCGCCGACGTGTTCGAGCAGGACATCGGCCTCGTCAAACTCGGCGCCCGAGCGAACGTGAAGATCGGCGCGTACCCGAACCAGGCGTTCGAGGGGCGCATCACTTACGTGTACCCGACGTTGAAGGCGGAGACGCGCACCATACCGGTTCGGGTCGAGCTGTCCAACTCGGGGCGACTGCTCAAGCCGGCGATGTTCGCGCAAGTCGAGCTGCAGGTCGGCTCGAAGACGGCGGTGCTCACGGTGCCCGACTCGGCCGTGATCGATAGCGGCACGCGGCGCATCGTTCTCGTGCAGGTGAGCGAAGGGCGCTTCGAGCCGCGCGAAGTCGAACTCGGCGCGCGTGCCGAGAACTACGTCGAGGTGATCAAGGGAGTTCGCGACGGCGAACAGGTCGTCGTCGCGGCCAACTTCCTGATCGACGCCGAGAGCAACCTCAAGGCAGCCGTCGGCGGCCTCGGGCACTCCGCTCACGGCAGTACGGCCAAGGGTGCCGCACCAGGCGCCGCTGGCACGCAAGCGCCCGGCGGCACGCCAGCGCCAGCGCCGACCAGTGCCGCGCCAGCCCCTGCCGGTGTCGGCCACAAGGCCTCGGGCAGCGTGGACAGCGTTGACGTGAAGGCCGGCACCGTGAGCCTGAACCACGGCCCGGTCGCGACCCTGAAGTGGCCGCCGATGACGATGGAGTTCAAGGCCGCCAACTCAGGCCTGCTGAGCGGCTTGAAACGCGGGCAGGCGGTTGCATTCGAGTTCGTCGAGCGCCAGCCGGGTGAGTACGTCGTGACTTCGATCAGCGCCGCGGCGCCGCCAGCTCAAGCAGCCGGCACCGGCGACTCCCACAGCAAGCACTGAACAGAGAAGACTCGCCATGCTCGCCAAAATCATCCAATGGTCGAGCAAGAACCCGTTCCTGGTTCTGCTCGCGACACTGTTCATCGTCATCGCCGGCGTGGTTGCCGTGATGAAGACGCCGCTCGATGCGCTGCCCGACCTGTCGGACGTGCAGGTCATCGTCTACACCGAATACCCGGGCCAGGCGCCGCAGGTCGTCGAAGACCAGGTGACGTACCCGCTCACCACCGCCATGCTCGCGGTGCCCAAGTCCAAGGTCGTGCGCGGCTTCTCGTTCTTCGGCGCGTCGTTCGTCTACATCATCTTCGAAGACGGTACCGACATCTACTGGGCGCGCAGCCGCGTGCTGGAATACCTGAACTTCGCGTCGAGCCGCTTGCCGCGCGGCGTGTCGCCGTCGCTCGGGCCCGACGCCACCGGTGTCGGCTGGGTCTATCAATACGCCTTGCTCGCGAAGAACAAGACGCTGGCCGAACTGCGCACCATTCAGGACTGGTACGTGCGCTACCAGCTGACCAAGGCACACGGGGTGGCCGAAGTCGCGTCGATCGGCGGCTTCGTCCAAACCTATCAGGTCACGGTGGATCCGCTCAAGCTGCGAACCTACGGCATACCGTTGATGAAGGTGAGCCAGGTGCTGCGCGATTCGAACCGCGACGTCGGCGGGCGTGTCGTCGAGATGGCCGAGACCGAATACATGGTGCGCGGCAAGGGCTACCTGCGCGGCAAGGCCGACATCGAGGCGCTCGTCGTGAAGAGCGAGGGCGGCACGGCGGTGACGATCCGCGACATCGCGCGCGTCGAACTCGCGCCCGACGAACGGCGTGGCCTGACCGAGCTGAACGGCGAGGGCGAGGTCGTCTCGGGCATCGCGATGTCGCGCTATGGTCAAAACGCGCTGGAAGTGATTCACAACCTCAAAACCAAGGTGGCCGAAATCACCGCAGGCCTGCCCGAGAGCGTGACGATCCAGGCCGTCTACGACCGCTCGGACCTGATCCACCGCGCGATCGCCACGCTGACACGAACGCTGATCGAGGAAAGCATCATCGTCGCCGCGGTCTGCGTGATCTTCCTGATGCACGTGCGCTCGGCGCTGGTGGCGATCCTGATGCTGCCGGTGGGCGTACTGATGGCGTTCATTGCGATGCGGCTTCTGGGCATGAACTCGAACCTGATGAGCCTGGGCGGAATCGCGATCGCGATCGGCGCGATGGTCGACGCGGCGATCGTCATGATCGAAAACGCGCACAAGCACATCGAGCGCCTGAAGCCCGAGCACAGCGTCGCCGATCGTGCGCAGGCAATGCTCGATGCGTGCAAGGAGGTCGGGCCGGCGCTGTTCTTCTCGCTGCTCATCATCACCGTGTCGTTCCTGCCGGTGTTCACGCTCGAGTCGCAGGAGGGGCGACTGTTTTCGCCGCTGGCGTACACCAAGACGTTCTCGATGGCCGGCGCGGCACTGCTGTCGGTGACGCTCGTTCCCGTGCTGATGATCCTGTTCATTCGCGGCAAGGTCATGCCCGAGGCGAAAAACCCGCTGAACCGGTTTCTGATCTGGGTCTATCGCCCGGTCATCGCCGCCGTGATGCGCTGGAAGAAGGTGACGATCGCGCTCGCGCTGGTCGCACTCGGTGTGTCGTACTACCCGGCGTCGCAACTCGGCAGCGAGTTCATGCCGACCTTGAACGAAGGCACGCTGCTCTACATGCCGGCGTCGCTGCCGGGAATGTCGATCACCAAAGCAGCCGAAGTCTTGCAGACGCAGGACAAGATCATCAAGAGCTTCCCGGAAGTGGAGTCGGTGTTCGGCAAGGCGGGGCGCGCGAACACCGCAACCGACCCGGCGCCGATCGAGATGTTCGAGACCGTCATCAACCTGAAGCCGGAAAGCCAGTGGCGACCCGGAATGACGACGGACAAACTGATCGCCGAGATGGACAAGGCGCTGCAGTTTCCCGGTGTCGCCAACGCCTGGACGATGCCGATCAAGGCGCGCATCGACATGCTGTCCACCGGCATCCGCACGCCGATCGGCATCAAGGTGTTCGGCAAGGACCTCGGCGAAATGGAGAAGCTCGCCAAGGAGATCGAGACCGTCGTGAAGAGCGTGCCCGGCACGACGTCGGCGTTCGCCGAGCGCCTGACCGGTGGCAGCTACCTCAACATCGAGCCCGACCGCGAGCAACTCGCGCGCTACGGCTTGTCGGTGGGCGAGTTGCTCGAAGTGATAGGCACCGCGCTGGGTGGTGAAATGGTCACGACCACGGTGGAGGGCCGCGAGCGCTTCGGCGTGAGCGTGCGCTACCCGCGCGAATTGCGCAGCCACCCCGAGCAGATCGAGCGCGAAGTGCTGATTCCCATCATGGGCGGCGCGATGGTGCCGCTCGGCCAGGTGGCGAAGGTGCGAGTCGCGCGCGGTGCGCCCGGCATCCGCACCGAGAACGCGCTGCTGTCGGCGTACATCTTCGTCGACATCCGCGGCCGCGACATCGGCTCCTACGTGGCCGACGCGCGCAAGGCGGTCGCCGAGCAGGTGAAGTTCCCGCCCGGCTACTACATCACGTGGAGCGGCCAGTTCGAGTACATGGAACGTGCGCTCGAGAAGATGAAGCTGGTGATCCCGGTGACGCTGCTGCTCATCTTTCTGTTGCTCTACCTGAACTTCCGGCGCCTCACCGAGACCTTCATCGTGATGCTGTCAGTGCCGTTTGCGCTGGTCGGCGGCGTGTGGTTGATGTGGTTGCTGAACTACAACCTGTCGATCGCCGTCGCGGTCGGGTTCATCGCGCTGGCTGGCGTCGCCGCCGAGACCGGCGTCGTGATGTTGATCTACCTCGACCATGCATGGGACGCTGCGCAGGCACGCTGCCGCGAGGCGGGGCGCTTGCCCGGCGCCGCCGACCTCTACGCGGCGGTCATGGAAGGCGCGGTCGAGCGCGTGCGGCCCAAGATGATGACAGTGGTGGCCATCATGGCCGGCCTGCTGCCGATCATGTGGGGCACCGGCACCGGCTCGGAGGTGATGAGCCGAATCGCCGCGCCGATGGTCGGCGGAATGATTTCGTCAACAGTGCTGACGCTGGGTGTGATCCCGGCGCTGTATGCACTGGTCAAACAGTGGCAGTTGCGGCGCGCTTCGCGAAGCGCTCCGGAGTTGCCACTGAACGTGGCGGTCGCCACAGGCGAGGCGTGATGACGCCCGCTGCTCTTCTTGCACTTTGTCAATTTTGGAGAACCATCATGACCGTCCATCTGAAGTCGTCGCGGCGCATCGCTTCGGCGCTCCTGCTGAGCCTTGCAGGGGTCGGCTTCGCCTCGGCCCAGTCCGCGCTCCCGCCCGACCTGAGTCAACGTATCGAGTCCGCGCGCACGCGCAGCGACCACGAGGCATTGGCCAATTACTTTAGTCGGGAGGCGTCTGCATTCCGCGCGAACGCCGAGGAGCATCGCAAGATGGCCGGCGACTACTTGAAGTACCAAGCGCTGGTCGCGGCGAAATGGCCCGACTACACGATGCCTGCCCATTGCGAGCCCATCGTCCGCAATCAAGAAAAGAAGGCTGCCGAATTCGAGGGCAGGGCCGCGGCGCATCGGCAACTGGCGGCGCAAGCCAAATCCTGAACGAAGCGTCGTCGCCATGGCTTCGCAGCCGTGGTGCGCGCTGCTGCTGCGACTCTACGTGTTTACTTTGGAGGATCGTCATGAATGTCAATCTGGAATTTTCGCGACGCATCGCGTCGGCGCTGCTGGTAAGCCTGGTGTTGGCAGGTTGGGCATCGAGTCCGAACGCAGCATCGCCCGAACTGCTGCAACGCATCGAAGCCGCGCGCACACGTGGCGATCACGAGGCTTTGGCTGCCCACTACGAAAAGGAAGTCGTCAAGGCTCGCGCGATGGCGGCTGAGCATCGTCAGATGGGCAAGAGCTATCAAGGGCTGGTCGCGGCAAAACGGGGCGAAGCCAGTATGGCGGCGCACTGTGATGCGATCGTTCGCAACCAAGAGGGCATCGCCATGTCATTTGAAGGCATGGCCGCGGCGCACCGGCAAATGGCCAAGCAAGCCCAACCTTGATTGACACATGGTCGCGATTGCCATGCGCCGGGGGTCAGTCGGGCGCGGTTCGTGCGATGGGTCGCTATTGCAGGCGCGACATGGCGGTCGACGTGAATGTGTCCGAGTGATATCCGCGGGCCGTCGTCACTTTGTCAACTTTGGAGCAGCACCATGAGCACACGTCTGCCTGCGCCGCGACGCATTGCGTTGATGGTCTTGTTGAGCGCCGTGTTGGCCGGTTGCGCCTCGGGCTCGATCGGCTCCTTTCCGAACCTGTTGCGACGCATCGAGTCCGGGGATACGCGCAGCGATCATGAGGAACTGGCCGGCTACTACGACCGGCAGGCGGCCTTGGCCCGCACGATCGCCGCGGAGCATCGCAGGATGAGCCAGAGCTACGAAGGCGTCTTCGCAGGCGGTCGCGGCGCCGCGAGCCTGCCGGCCCATTGCAAATCGATCGTGGATTACCAGATGGGCATTGCCGCGGCGTATGAGGGTTTGGCGGCAGATCACCGGCAGATCGCGGCACGCCCCATGTTCAAGGCAAGACATGAACAAATGCGCCGGCGCGACTGACGTGACCTCCCCCACGGTCATCGACGCGCGCACCCATTCAACATCAGGCGAACCCAATGAAGCAGCATCTTGTTGCGGGTGTCGCTGCCACTTCTCGCCGTCATGGCATGCGTGGCGGTGAGCAAGGGAGAGGCGCAGCAGCGCTCCCCGTTTAACTGCACTTTGTCAACTCTGGAGGAACACATCATGAGCATCAACTTCAAATCGTCCCGGCGCATCGCAACGATGTTGCTGCTGAGCATTGTCTTGGCCGGCTGCGCCTCGGGCCCGAATCCACCCTCACCCGAGCTGCTGCAACGCATCGAGTCAGCTCGCACGCGCGCCGATCACGAGGGGCTGGCGGCTTACTACAACCAGGAAGCCGCAAAGGCCCGCGCGATCGCCGACAACCACCGCAAGATGGCCAAGAGCTACCTAGGCAATCTCTCCGGCGGTCGCGGCGGCGCGAGCATGACGGCGCACTGCAACGCCATCGTTCGCAGCCACGAGAGCATTGCAACGGAGTACGAAGGCATGGCCGCCGCGCACCGGCAATTCGCGGCGCAAGCCCAGCAGTGAGCTGGACCGCCTGCCCGCCAACGCTTTGCCTTTCAACAATGGAGAACCACCATGAACGTCAATTCCAAATCATCACGGCGCATCGCGTCGGCCTTGCTCCTCGGCCTCATGCTGGCCGGTTGCGCTTCGGGGCCGAGTGCCCCTCCCTCGCCAGAACTCTCGCAGCGCATCGAGTCCGCGCGCACGCGCGGCGACCATGAGGCACTGGCCACCTACTATGACCAGCAAGCCTCTGCAGCCCGCGCGACCGCGTCGGACCATCGCAAGTTGGCGAAGACCTACCAGCAGGGCATGGCTGTGGATCCAAAGGATCCGCGGGGCGGGGGGACCCTGCCGTCTCACTGCAATGTCATTGCCCGCAACCAGGATGGCATTTCAGCGGAATACGAGGGTCTGGCCGCGGCACACCGGCAACTTGCGAAGCAGGCGCAGCCCTGAGCGCGACATGACGGCCATGGCCGGGGCCGGGGCCCCCCAGACGTTCGCTACGGACGAGACCGCAACAGGCCGGCCGTTTCATTGCACGTTGTTCACACTGTCAACGATGAGGGATGACCATGAACATCAACTTTAAGTCTACGCGGCACATCGCCTCGGCGTTGCTGCTGAGCCTTGGGTCAGTCGGGTGCGCTGCGGGACCAGACATATCCCCGCCAGAACTGTTGCAGCGCATCGAGTCGGCACGCACGCGTGGCGATCACGAGGCATTGTCCACCCACTACAACCAGCAGGCGGCCGCGGCCCGCGCGACTGCGGCGGAGCACCGCAAGATGGCCAAGATCTATCAAGGCAGGGTCGTCGACCCGCGAGGCGGCGGGAGCATGCTGGCCCACTGCAACGCCATCGTTCGCAGCCAGGAGGGCATTGCAGCCGAATTCGAGGGCATGGCCGAGGGGCACTATGAACTGGCAAAGCGTGCCCAGCCCTGAGGAGAACTTTGCGCGTGCCGCCTGCTCACGTACCCCTTCAAACCGTCATCGACTGTGCGCTTGCAATACGAGGAGGGTCTCCAATGAAACGACGACTTTTGCTGGGCAGCGCTGCGGCGCTCACGGCCTTCGTCGCGCTGCCGTTCCTTGCCGAAAGTTCCGCCAAGGAAGTGCACGTCTTCAAGAGCCGGACCTGCGGCTGTTGCGGCGCCTGGGTGCGCCACATGAGGTCGGCCGGATTCGCCGTCAGCGTGACCGATGTCGACGACACGGCGGCGCAGCGCAAGCGCCTGGGAATGCCGGAGCGCTTCGGCAGTTGCCACACGGCGACGGTGGAGGGCTACGTGCTCGAAGGGCATGTGCCGGCCGCCGAGGTGAAGCAGTTGCTGGCAGCGCGAACCAAGGCGCTCGGGCTGGCCGTTCCGAGCATGCCGGTCGGCTCGCCGGGAATGGAGATGGGTTCGCGCAAGGACCCGTATCAGGTGCTGCTGATCGACCACTCGGGTGCGGCGACCGTCTTTGCAACGTATCCCAAGTAGGAGTGCGAATCGAATGTTCCAAGAACGCGTGGCTGCCCTGCGTGGCGTCTACCCGAGTTCATGCGTCGATCTGGCGAGGCGCGCCTGGGTGCTCGGTGCCGCGGGTGCAGCGCTGACGCAGATCGGCGCGTGCGGCGGCGGACACGACAACATGATGGGTCGGGCCATCGCGCCGCGGCTCATCGACGCTGAAGCCGGGACGGCGCCGCCGTTGCCGATCATCGCGATGGACCAGGGTCTGGCCGACGGGTCCGGCGGGCGAACGTTTGCGCTCGTTGCGCAGCGCGGCAGCGCGCAACTGCTCGCTGGCGTCACCACGAACACGCTCGGCTACAACGGCGCGCTGCTCGGCCCCGCGCTGCGGCTGCGCACCGGCCAGAACACGACGATCCGGGTGCAGAACAACATCGGCGAGGTCACGACCGCGCATTGGCATGGCCTGGTCGTTCCGGCCACCGTCGACGGCGGCCCGCATCAACCCATCACGCCCGGTGCAACGTGGGAAGCGAGCTTCACCGTGGCCAATCCGGCGTCGACGTGTTGGTACCACCCGCACCTGCACGGCGCGACGGGTCGGCAGGTCGTCTTCGGCCTGGCCGGGCTGCTGATCATCGACGATCCGGCAGTCCCGGCCGGAATTCTGCCCGGCACCTGGGGCGTCGACGATCTCGCGCTGGTGTTGCAGGACAAGCGCTTCACCGCGACGGGCCAGATCGACTACGCGCTGACCGCCAACGACCAGCTGACGGGATACATGGGCGATCGGCTGCTCGTGAACGGTGCGTTCGGACCGGTGTGGCAAGCGCCGCGGCAATGGGTGCGCCTGCGCCTGCTGAACGGCTGCAACGCGCGCACCTTGACCCTGCGCCTGGACGGTTCGGTGCCGATGCTGCAAGTGGCCAACGAGGGCGGGCTGCTCGATGCACCCGTCGCGCGCACATCCGTGGTCCTGGCTCCCGGAGAGCGGGCCGAGGTGTTGGCCGATTTCGGCGCCGCCGCGGCCGACCAGGAGTTGCGCCTCTACGCCGGGACGGTCGCCGGCGGCGTTGGGTTCGGCATGGGTGCCGGCTCGGTCACCTCCGAGGTCACGGCGATGAAGTTTCGGATTTCGTTGCCCAGGCAAGCGGGCGCGATGGCGCTCGCGCCGGCCAGTCTCCCCGCCGCGCCACCGGTGATCGCAAGTGCCGGCGCGACGGTCCGCTCGTTCAATCTGGACGGCGCCATGATGGGCAGCCCGTTCACGATCAACGCGAAGTCTTTCGACATCAACCGCATCGACCTGGCGGTTCCCGCGAACACGGTTGAAGTCTGGCGATTCTTCAACATGACGGGAATGGCCCATCCCATGCACGTGCATGGCGTGAGGATGTCGCTGCTGTCGCGCGACGGTGCCGCGCCGGCGCTCTTCGAGCGCGGGCTGCGCGACACGTTCAGCGTCGATTCGATGCAGACCGTGGCGATCGCGGTGCAAACGCCGGCCGTGGCGTCGGCGAAGCCGCTGATGCTTCACTGCCACATCCTCGAACACGAGGACGCGGGAATGATGGCCCAGTTCATCAGTGTCTGACCGAGCAAGCGCTCAAGGAGATGAAGCCATGTTGGTTGTGATGATCGTGATGATGGTGATCGTCTTTTCGATGGGAGGTCACCACGGCGGCGGCCATGGTGACGCGCATGGCAAGAAGGCGGGGCAGACCGAGCAGCAAACGGCAGCGCCCGCGGCGTCTGTTCCGAAACAGGCGCCGGATCATCCGCACCAGGAGTGATCGGTACGCCAGCAGCGCCCGACCACATGACGACCATGGCCACCGATCCGATCTGCGGCATGACCGTGGATGAGCAATCCGCGACGCACAGCCTGCGCGACGCGGGAACCCGCTACTTCTTCTGTTCCAGCGACTGCCTGAACCAGTTCGCGGCGCGGATCGAGTCGCTCGCGCGGCTCAAGCGCGGCAGCGTGCGCATCGGCACGGTCACCGAGGTCCATGGCCCGGTGGTGGAGATCGCCTGCGAGCGGTTGCCGCCGTTGCACCAAGCGCTTTACGTCGTCATCGGCAACGAAGCCTATACGTTCGAGGCACACCAGCACCTCGATGAAAAGCGCGTCAGGGCGGTGGCGCTGAACCGGACCAGCGGTCTGCAACGCGGCATGCCGGTGTTCGACACCGGCGCGCCGCTGCAGGTGCCCGTCTCGGCGTTATGTCTGGGGCGCTTGCTGAATATCTTCGGCCAGCCGCTGGACGGTGGTCCTGTGCTTGCGGCGGAAGAATCGCGCAGCATCCTGGCCGATCCTGCTCCGCTGCATCAAACGGTGAGCGCGAAGGGAATTCTCGAAACCGGCATCAAGGTCGTGGACCTTCTGGCGCCTTTCGTCAAGGGTGGCAAGACCGGACTGTTCGGCGGCGCCGGCGTCGGCAAGACGGTGCTGATCATGGAGTTCATGCACGCCGTCGTCGCGCTGCACCAGGGCGTCTCGGTGTTCGCCGGCGTCGGCGAGCGCATGCGCGAGGGCCATGAGCTGTGGCACGAGATGCAGGACGCCGGAGTCATGCCGCAGACGCTGTTGGTGTTCGGCCAGATGGACGAGTCGCCGGGCGTGCGCTTTCGCGTCGGCATGACCGCGCTCACCTACGCCGAGTACCTGCGCGACACCTTGCACAAGGAAGTCCTGCTGCTGATGGACAACGTGTTCCGTTTCGTTCAGGCCGGCAGCGAGATTTCAGGCCTGCTCGGGCGCATGCCGGCCACCGTGGGGTATCAACCGACGCTGTTGACCGAAGTCGCTGAGCTGCAGGAGCGCATCGTTTCCACGCCGAACGGCGCGATCACGTCGGTGCAGGCGATCTACGTCCCCGCGGACGACATGACCGACCCGGCCGTGAACGCGATCCTCGGCCATCTCGACACCACGGTGATCCTGTCGCGCTCGCAGGCGAGCAAGGGCATTTACCCGGCGATCGATCCGTTGCAGTCCACGAGCAAGATGATGGACCGGCACTTCCTGGGGAATCGCCACTACACGATTGCCGAAGGCGTGCGCGGCCACTTTGCGCGCTACCACGAGCTGGAAGACATCATCATGATGCTCGGCATGGAGGAACTGTCCGAAGCCGATCGGACCGTCGTCCTGCGTGCCCGAAAGCTGCAGCGCTACCTGACGCAACCGTTCCACGTCGTCGCGCAGCACACCGGGATCAGCGGTGCCACGGTGCCGCTGGCCGATACGCTGGACGACTGCGAAGCCTTCCTGCGCGGTGAATACGACGACGTGCCGGAAGACCGCTGCTACATGCGCGCCAGCATGAAGGGCGCTCGGTGATGAACACCTTCGTCATCCACCTGCAGAGCGGCACGCAGTACGAGCGCATCGACGATGCCGTCAGTTTTGTCGGCGTGGACGAATCGGGCAGCTTCGGCATCCTCGCCGGGCACGCGCGAATGACGACCTGTCTGTCGATCGGCCTGGCGCGTTTCCAGACCGCGGGCGGCGCGTGGCGCCATCTCGCGCAGCCGGGCGCGGTGCTGCGCTTCGCCGACAACCAGCTTCACCTGAGCACAAGGCGCTACCTGCAAGGCACCGATCACGCGCAGGTCAGCACCGCATTGCGCGAAGAGCTGCTCGCCGACGAGGAGAAGCTGCGCGGCTTCCGGGAAAGCCTGCAGCGCCTGGAAGACGAGATGTTCAAACGCATCTGGGCGCTGCAGCGCGCCGGCGGAGGTCTCGCATGAAGCAGGTGCCGCCGGATGCCGGCGCGGAAGAACTGCAACGCCAGGTCGACAAGCAGCGCGAGCGATTCGAACGCGCGGAGAAGAATCGTCCCACGCTGCTCGCGCAGACAGTGCACATCGGCGTGCTCGGGTTGCTGTTCGTGCTGCCCGTGATCGGCGGCGCCTACCTCGGCCGATGGATCGACGGCTGGTTCGAAGGCTATTCGATGCGCTGGACGCTGAGCCTGATGTTGATCGGCGTCGTGATCGGCGCCGTCAACGTCTATTTCTTCGTGCGCGAGTGAGCGATGGCCGGGTCCGCGAGCTTCATCACCGAGGTGCTGCGCATCGGCCCGATCGCGATCACGAATACGGTGGTCGTGACCTGGGTCATCATCGGCGTGCTGTGGCTCGCCGCCTGGGCGGCGACGCGTCGGCTCAGCCCCACCCCGGGGCCATGGCAAGTCGCGGTCGAAGGCGTCGTGTCCGCGATCGAGGACGCGGTTCGCTTCGTCCTGCCCGATCAGTTCCGGCAGGTCATGCCCTTCGTCGCGACGCTCTGGATCTTCGTCCTGGTCGCCAATCTGGCGAGCCTGATCCCCGGCGTGCGATCCCCCACCGGAGACCTTTCGCTCACCGCCGGGCTGGCGATCCTGGTGTTCCTCGCGGTCCATGGGTACGGCATCCGCGCCAACGGCTTGAAGAGCTATCTGCGCCACTACCTCAAGCCGAATCCGATCCTGCTGCCGTTTCATGTGATCAGCGAGATCTCACGCACCGTGGCGCTGGCGGTGCGCCTGTTCGGCAACATCTTCAGTCTGCAGATGGCGGCGCTGCTCGTGCTGCTGCTGGCCGGCTTCCTGGTGCCGATTCCGGTGTTGATGCTGCACATCATCGAGGCCCTGGTGCAGGCCTACATCTTCGGCATGCTGGCTCTGGTCTACATCGCCGGGGCCATCCAATCGCAACACGTCAAGCAACAAAAGGAGTGAAGAGATGAACGACATGACCTGGTTTTCTTTGGCATCAACGGTCGCCGCCGCGCTGGCGATCGGCATCGGAGTCTTGGGGCCGGGCCTCGCGATGGGGCGCGCCATCAGCCAGGCGCTGGACGCGCTGGCGCGCCAGCCCGAGTCGGAAAAGGCGATCGTCCGGACCTTGTTCATCGGCCTGGCGATGATCGAGTCGCTCGCCATCTATGTCTTGGTCGTCGTGCTGATCGTCTTGTTCAGAAACCCGCTGCTCGAATACCTTCTGAAGCCGTGACTGGCCCACCGACGAGGGACAGCCCATGGAATTCGACTCGACAACCTTCGCCCTGGAGATCGTCAACTTTCTGGTTCTGGTGTGGATCCTGCAAAGGTTTCTGTACAAACCGGTGACGAACGCGATCGCCCAGCGCAAGGCCGCGATCGACAAGACGCTGGCCGATGCGCACACGGTTGACGTGGCTGCCCAGTCGCTCAAGCAGCAGTATCAGAACCGCATGGCCGACTGGGAGGAGGAGAAGGGGAAAGCGACGGCGCAACTGACAAGTGAGATCGACGTGGAACGAGTGCGCTTGACCAAAGCACTGCACGCCTCGCTCGAACAGGAACGCGAAGCGAAGCTCGCGCTCGAGCAGCGCCGCGCCGTGGAGCTGCGACGCCGGCTCGAGGAAGACGCTTGGGCCGAGGGTGGGAAGTTTGCAGCGCGCCTGCTGTCGCGTCTGGCCGGCGCAGAACTGGAAGCGAAGATCCACGGGCTCCTGATCGAAGACTTGCCGAATCTGGCCGACGCCGAACTTCAGTCCTTGCGCGCGGCCTGCCAGAACGCTGCCGAGAGGATCAAGATCACCAGCCGCTACGCGCTGGGAGAGGAGCAGCGCAGCTCGCTCGCGCAGGCGCTGGGCCGGGTCGCCGCAAGTCCGGTCGAGTGCGAGTTCGGCCTCGATCCCGAGCTGATGGCGGGCTTGCGCGTCAGCATCGGCGCGTGGGTGCTGCGCTGCAATCTGCAAGACGAGTTGAAGTTCTTCGCCGAGGTCGAACATGCCCGCCGCTGACAGCCGCACCGAAACCCAAGCAGACGGTGCAGCGGACACGTTGAGCCGCTACCGGTTCGGGCTGCGCCTGACCGAGCAGGGCCGCGTCGTGTCGATCGGCGACGGCATCGCGTGGATCAGCGGGCTGCCCTCGGCCGCGATGGACGAGGTTCTGGATCTGGAAGACGGCAGCCGCGCGCTCGTGTTCCATCTCGAGCAGGAGCTGCTGGGGGCGATTCTGCTGCGGCAGACCGCGGCGCTGAGCGCAGGCACGCCCGTCTACCGCTCGGGCGAACATCTGGGCATCGGCGTCGGAGACGCTTTGCTCGGGCGCGTCATCGATCCGCTGGGCATGCCGCTGGACGGCGCGGCGACGCCGCAGTGCAGCGACCGGCGCGACCTCGACGTGCTGTCCCCGCCCATCGTCGCGCGCGATTTTGTCAACCAGCCGCTCTATACCGGCAACAAGATCATCGACACCGTGATCCCGATCGGCAAGGGGCAGCGCCAACTGATCATCGGCGACAACGGCGTGGGCAAGAGTTCCCTCGCACTCGACGCCGTGATCAACCAGGCCGGCAAGGATGTCTACTGCGTCTACGTGATGATCGGGCAGAAGCGATCCAGCGTCGTCAATACCATCGAAGTGTTGCGCGAGTCTGGCGCGATCGGCCATACGACTTTGGTCGTCGCGCAGGCCACGGCGATGCCGGGCCTGAAGTACCTGGCGCCGTTTGCCGGCTGCGCGGTCGCCGAACACTGGATGTGGCAGGGCAAGGATGCGCTCGTCGTCTACGACGACCTGACGACCCATGCGCGAGCCTACCGCGAGCTCTCGCTGCTGCTGCGCCGCCCGCCGGGACGTGAAGCCTATCCGGGCGACATTTTCTATCTTCATTCCCGCCTGCTCGAACGGTCCACGCATCTGGGCCCCGTGCACGGCGGCGGCAGCATGACGGCGCTGCCGATCGTCGAGACCGAACAGGGCGAATTGGCGGCTTACATCCCGACGAATCTGATCTCGATCACCGACGGCCAGGTCTATCTCGACCAGGGCCTTTTTGCCGGCGGCTTCCTGCCCGCGATCGACGTCACGAAGTCGGTGTCGCGCATCGGCGGCAAGGCGCAGCACGCGCGCATCAAGAAGGAAGCCGGCCGCATGAAGCTCGACTATCTGCAGTTTCTGGAGCTGGAGGTGTTCACGCGTTTCGGTTCGCAGCTCGAGGCGTCGATGGAAGCGAAGATCCGGCGCGGCCGCTTGCTGCGTGAAATATTCAGGCAGGAGCGTCTCGCGCCGCAGCCGATCGAATTTCAGTTCGCGTGGATGCTCGCGTTCAACGAGGGCCTGTTCGACTCGTTGACGCCCGGCGCGATCGCCGAACGCCTGCGCCGCATCGGCGAGCACGTCGCGCAGAGCGCGCTGACGCTCGGCGACGACCGCGAGAAGTGGCGGCAAGCGCTCGTCGACTGGCTGAAGGAGGGTGCCGCGGCATGAGCAGGCGCGCGCAGGTCCAGCGGCACCTCGCGGTGCTCGACGACATCGGCGGCATCATGGGTGCGATGAAAAACATCGCGCTCATGGAAACGCACAAGCTGGCGCGCTTCGTGACGCATCAGCACCGCGTACTGGAGAGCATCGACGCCGCTGCGCAGGATTTTCTCGGCCACTATCCGGAAGTCGGCTATCGGCCGCAGCCTGGAGCGTCGGGCGTCGTCGTCGTCATCGGTTCGCAACGCGGGTTCTGCGGCGACTTCAACGAGGCGCTCGCGCGTACCGTCGTCCGGCATCGGCGCGAGCTGACGACGCCGCCGCTCGGCGTTCTGGTGGTCGGGCGCAGACTCGCGGCGAAACTGGACAGGGAACCGGGCGTCACCGGGTTCGACGGGCCGAGCGTGGCCGAGGAAGTTCAGCCCGTCCTGCACCGCGTGATGACCGCGCTGAGCGAGTTGCAGGCCGGGACGCGGCGCATGGAGGCGATTCCGGTCACGGTGTTCGCGCATCGCGAAGGCGAAACCCAGGTCGATGCGAGATCGATCCTGCCCGCCGCGCCTGCCGCGTCGGTTGCTGCGAAATTCGCTTACCCGCCGTTGTTGAACGTGGCGCCGCGCACGTTCTTCGCGGAGTTGGCGCGCCACTACCTTTGGGCGCAGTTGCACGACATGTTCTACGGCTCGCTGATGGCGGAAAGCCGCCGCCGTTTGCAGCACCTGGAAGGTGCGACGCAGCGCATCCAGGACAAGGCAGCGCTGCTCCAGCAAAAGCTCAACCGCTTGCGCCAGGATGAAATCACCGAGGAGATCGAGGTCATCCTGTTGAGCAACGACGCCTTGCAGAGCACTCACGGGGTGGGCCGATGAGGGACGCGCCCGCATCTGTCAGAGACGAGCCTCCGGATCGACGCCGGCGCGTGCTGTTCGCTGCGCTGGGTGCGGCCAGCGTCGCGCCGCTGGCGCTCGGCTGCGCGACGCCGGCGCGCGACCAGGCCGCCTCCGCGGCGGACGGGTTCGAAGAGCCCGGCTTCGCTGCGCCGCCTGAAGGAACGCGACGCCACATTGCATTGGTGCTGTCGGGCGGAGCTGCGCGTGGTTTTGCCCACATCGGCATGTTGCGCGTGCTCGAACGCGAAGGGCTGCGGCCGGATCTCGTCGTCGGCACCAGCGCAGGAGCGATCGTCGGTGCGATGTTCGCGTCGGGAATGTCGGCGAACCAGATCGAACACGCCGCGCAGCAGCTCGATTGGAGCGTGCTCTTCGATTTCGATCCGCTGCGCGCCTTGCTCGGCGGCCTGGGGCTCGGTGTCATACCGGGCGAACGCCTGGAGCAGTTCTTGCGGGCGCATCTGCGCACGCCGATCGAGGGCTTTCCGCTCGCGTTCGCCGCTGTCGCGGCCGACATGGAAAGCGGCGACGTTGCGGTGCTGAACCATGGCGACGCGGCGCGCGCGGTGCGCGCGTCGTGCTCGGTGCCCGGCGTCTACGCGCCACTGCGCGTGCGCGGGCGGCTGCTCGGCGACGGGCAGATCGTCAGCCCGCTGCCGGTGCTGACAGCGCGCCGGCTCGGCGCCGTGCGAACCTTGGCACTCGATGTCGTGTACCCACCCCAGCATTCGCAGGTATCCGGTCCGGTGTCGATGCTGTTCCAGTCGCAGATCGTCTCGGGCTGGCGGCACGTGCTGGCCGAGCGCGCACTCGCCGATCTGGCGGTCACGCCGGAGATCCGTACATCGTCGCAGCTCGGATTGGGCAGCCGTGGCTGGTTGATCGAAGCGGGCGAGAAAGCCGCGCAGGCCCGCGTCGCGGAGATTCGCGGGCTATTCTCCGACGCATGAAGCCCCTGCCCGTGCCTGCCTGCCCCCAGCGGGCGTCGGTCAATTTGGCGGCGCTGTTCGCCCTGCTCGTGACGCTGGGCGGTTGTGCATCGTTGCTGCCGCAGGTTCCTCGTGTGCCGTCGTTTGCCATCGCCGACGCCGAGCACACGACGCTCGGCCGCGTCCTGACAGCGCAGGCCGCCGAGCATCCGGGTCTGTCCGGTTTCCAGGTTCTGGCCACCGGCCACTCGGCCTTCGCGGCGCGCGCTGCCTTGGCCGACGCCGCCGAGCGCAGCCTCGACCTCCAGTACTACAGCGCCGACGACGACCTGAGCACCGACTTGCTGCTGCTGCGCCTGCTCGCCGCGGCGCAGCGCGGCGTTCGCGTGCGGATTCTGCTCGACGACATCTACCCGCCGTCGCGCCGCTTCGCACAACGCGCGAGCGCCCTGCATCCGAACGTCCAGGCGCGCCTGTTCAACCCGTTCTTCTTCGGCGGTACGGCGGGCCTGGGCCGACTCGCCGAGTATGTGTTCGACAGCGAACGCCTGAATCGGCGCATGCACAACAAGCTCTGGGTGGCGGACAACGCCGCGGCCATCGTCGGCAGCCGCAACCTCGGCGACGAATACTTCGACGTGCACCAGTCCGCCAACTTCGCCGACGTCGACCTGTTGATTGCCGGACCGATCGTGAATCAGTTGTCGCAGGCTTTCGACACCTACTGGAACAGTGCCGCTGCGGTGCCGCTGCCGGTGATCATTTCGGCGT
>JBEBHW010000245.1:0-5762 GCA_040081145.1 Burkholderiaceae bacterium | reverse complement strand
TCGATGGGCGTTCTCTGCTTGGCACTTGGCGGGTGCGCCTCGATCACCGCGCCACCCGACGGCGAGTCGCCCAGCGCAGCAGGCGTCGTTCAGGAGGCTGCGGCTCCGACCTATTCCGAGTCGCAGGCGAATGCAACCGAGGCACACGACGGAAGCCACGCCGCAACGTCTGCGCATGCGGCCGGCCAGACCGATGACGCGCAAGCGGGCGCAGCAGCCGAACCCGCGGCAGCCGCGGCGCCGCCTGAGGCGCCCGCCGACCCCGCCGACCCCGCCGTGCCGGTACTGATCGACCCTCTGCAGCCCGAGGTGCGAATCGACCCCAACGGTCACGACGAAAGAATCGATCTGTGGACGCGCCTGCGCCAAGGGTTCGGCTTGCCGGACCTGGACGACAAGTTCGTCCGCGCCCAAGAGAAGTGGTACGCGAGCCGGCCCGACTACGTTCAGCGCATGACGGAGCGCGGCGCGCGCTACCTGTTTCACATCGTTCAAGAAGTCGAACGGCGCGGCCTGCCGACCGAATTGGCGCTGCTCCCATTCATCGAAAGCGCCTTCAATCCCGAAGCCATGTCGTCGGCGCGCGCCTCGGGCATGTGGCAATTCATGCCCGCCACCGGCAGAGTCTTCGCGCTCAAGCAGAACGTCTTTCGCGACGACCGGCGCGATGTGCTCGCCTCGACCCGCGCAGCACTGGACTACCTGGAAAAACTCTACGGCATGTTCGGCGACTGGCACCTCGCCCTGGCAGCGTACAACTGGGGCGAAGGCAGCGTGGGGCGTGCGGTGGCGAAGAATCGCGCGGCGCGCAAGCCCACGGACTATTCGAGCCTCAAGATGCCCAATGAAACGCGCCACTACGTGCCCAAGCTACAGGCGGTGAAGAACCTCATTGCGCGCCCCGAGGTCTTCGGGCTGGTCCTGCCCGCGTTGGAAAACCATCCCTACTTCCTGGGAGTGCAGATCGACCGCGACATCGACGTCGACGTCGCGGCAAGCCTGGCCGGATTGAGCGTGGAAGACTTTCGCGCCTTGAACCCGCAAATGAACAAGCCGGTGATCCTGGCTGCGGGAACGCCGCAGGTGCTCCTGCCGTACGACAACGCGAATCGCTTCGTTCAGGAACTTCCCGAATACACGGGCCGATTGGCCAGCTGGACCGCGTGGGTCGCCCCGACAACGCTCAAGCCCGCCGAGGCCGCACGCCGGGTCGGCATGGAGGAGTCCCAGTTGCGCGAGATGAACCGGATTCCGCAGCACATGCTGATCAAGGCTGGCTCCACGCTGCTCGTCCCGCGCGACAAATCGGACGGCGAGGACGTCTCCGAAGACCTGGCTGACAACGGCACGATCACTCTCTCGCCCGACGGCACGCAATTGCGCCGCGTGGTATTGCGCGCCGGGCGGCGCGAGAGTGTCGCCAGCGTGGCGCGGCGCTATGGGGTGACGCAAGAAAGCGTCGCGCAATGGAATCTCGTCGAGGTCGGTACGGGGTTCCGCTCGGGCCAGAGGGTGACGGTCTTTGTCGAGGCGAAGAACTCGCGACCGCACGCGAGTTCGACGGCCAAGAGTTCGACGGCCAAGACAGCGCTGCGGTCCCGCCCCGCCAAGGTGGCTTCGGCCTCCAAATCGGCAGCGCGGCCGGCTCGCAGCCAACTCGCGAAGCGTTGAGCGCGGCGCCTGCGAGTGAGGCCGGTCGCGCTCAGCGGCGGTCCACCAAGGCGTGAGCGATCGTTCCGAGGTCGACGTACTCGAGTTCGCTGCCGATGGGCACACCGCGCGCCAGCCGCGTCACGCGCAGGCCGCGCGCCTTCAGCGCTTCGCTGAGCACATGCGCCGTCGCTTCGCCTTCGGCGGTGAAGTTGGTCGCGATGATGACCTCCTGGACTACACCGTCGGTGGCACGTTCAAACAACTGCAGGGCGCCGATGTCGCCCGCGCCCACGCCGTCCAGCGGGCTTATGCGCCCCATCAAGACGAAGTAGTGGCCGCGGTAGCTGCCGCTGCGCTCCAGCGCGGCCTGGTCAGCAGGTGTCTCGACGACGCACAGCTGCTGCGCATCGCGCCCGTGGTCCGCGCACAGCGCACACAGCGTCGATTCGGTGAGGGTGCGGCAGCGCTCGCAGTGGCGCACATAGGCCAAGGCGGACTCCAGCGTCGAGGCGATGCGGCGCGCACCTTCGCGGTCGTGCTGCAGCAGGTGAAACGCCATGCGCTGCGCCGACTTCACGCCCACGCCGGGCAAGCGCTTCAACGCCTCGATCAGGTCTTCGAGAGACGATTCGCGCACGAGTCGCTGCTGCGATGCCCGAGTTCAGAACGGGAACTTCATTCCGGGAGGCATGGGCATGCCCGCCGTGAGCTTGCCCATCTTCTCCTGGCTCACCGCTTCCGCGCGGCGCACGCCGTCGTTGAATGCCGCCGCGACCAGATCTTCGAGCATGTCCTTGTCGTCGCCGAGCAGGCTCGGGTCGATGACGATGCGCTTCACGTCATGCTTGCACGTCATCGTCACCTTGACGAGTCCCGCGCCCGACTGACCTTCGACCTCGATGGCGGCGAGCTCGTCTTGAGCGCGCTTGAGGTTTTCCTGCATCGACTGGGCCTGCTTCATCAGCCCGGCGAGTTGACCCTTCATCATGTTCCTGCTCCTTTGGACTTTGCAACGTTCAATGGGGTTTGATCGATCCGGGGACGATTCGCGCGCCTTTGTATTGGCTCAGCAGCGAGCGCACGACTGGATCGTCATGAATCAGCTGTTCGGCCTGCGCTTGCAGCCGGTCGCGCTCGGCCTGCTCGCGGCGCGCCGGTGAATCTGCGGCCATGCCGGGTTGCGCATCGACGCGCACCTCGACGTGCAGGCACTCGCCGAGTGCGGTTTGCAGTTTCTCGACTTGCGCCGCAGCGCGCAAGTTCTCGCGCTCGACGCGCAGGCGAAACAGCGCCGGCCGGGCCGCCTCGTCGATGAAGACGCATTGCGCCTGCATCGCCAGTTCGCGAACCAGGGCGCCAATCGCCCCCGCATCGACCATCTGGTGCACGAGCGCGTTCCAGCGCTCACCATACTCAGGTGAAATCACTGCAGCCTCGGGCGCCGCCACGGGGCTGGCCGCGGGCGCGCCCACCGCGCCCACGGTACGTGCCGAAGGAGCCTGCGGCCGGGCGGGTATCCGAAGGCTTGCCGAAGCAGCGCCTGCGGCTGCCAGCGCCGCTTCGCGGGCGGCAGCCGCGGGCGGCACCGCGGCGACCGACTTGGATTCGCCTTGCGTTTGCGGCGCCCGCTTGAGCGTCGCATCGCCGGACGGAGCGAAGGCGAGCATCCTGAGCAGCACCATCACCAGGCCGCTGTACTCATCGGGCGAGACCGCGAGGTCAGCGCGCCCGTGCAAGACGATGCTGTAGAAGAGCTGCGTCTCGTCGGCGGGAAGCAAGTCGGCGAGGCGGTGCACGTCGGCGGCGCCGGGGTCGTCGCCGTCTGACGCGTCCGGAACTGCCTGCGCCACCGCCATTTTTTGCAGCAGCTCGCACAGCTCGTCGAGCGTGCCGCTTCCCGATAGGCCGAGGCTGCGCAGCGCGTCGACGTTTCGCACCAGCGCCGCACCGTCGCGCGCGGCAACGGCCTGCACGATGCGCACGGCGTGACCGCGATCCACCGCGCCGAGCATGTGCCGCACGTCCTCTTCGCCCAGGCGCCCGGCGCCAAAGGCGATCGCCTGGTCGGTGAGCGACAGCGCGTCGCGCATCGAGCCGCGCGCGGCGCGCGCGACCAGGCGCAGCGCTCCCGGCTCCGACTCGACTTTTTCTTCGTTCAGCACGTGGCCGAGGTGCTCGAGGATCGTCTGCGGCGCCATCGGCCGCAAATTGAATTGCAGGCAGCGCGACAACACCGTCGCAGGCACTTTTTGCGGGTCCGTCGTTGCCAGGACGAATTTCAGGTAATCCGGCGGTTCTTCGAGCGTCTTTAGCATCGCGTTGAACGCGGTGTTCGAGAGCATGTGCACTTCGTCGATCATGTAGACCTTGAAGCGCCCGAGCACGGGTTTGTAGACCGCTTGCGCGAGCAGCTGGCCAATTTCGTCGACACCGCGGTTCGACGCCGCGTCGAGTTCCACGTAGTCGACAAAGCGTCCGGCGTCGATGTCGGTGCACGCCGAGCACACGCCGCACGGCTTGGCAGTCAAGTCGCCTGCACCGTCGGCACCGATGCAATTCAGCGACTTCGCGAGGATGCGCGATACCGTCGTCTTGCCCACGCCGCGCGTGCCGGTGAAGAGGTAGGCGTGGTGCAGGCGGCGTTGCTTGAGCGCGTTGGACAGCGCCTGCACGACATGCTCCTGGCCTACCAGCGCATCGAAATCGCGAGGCCGGTACTTGCGTGCGAGCACGGGTGAGGACATTCAGGCATTCTACGAGTGAGGGTCGCAGCACCAGGCGGCCGGCGAGCGCTGCCGGATAATCGAAGCGCCCAGTCTCCGGTCGAATCGCCCACCTTTCATGCCCAGCGCCCCCAACCCATCCGCCGTTTCACCGAGTCCCAGCGGCACGCTGAGCTACGAAGACTCGGGCGTTCGCTACGACAGCATCGATCCGCTGAAAGTCGCCGCGCAACGCGCCGCGGCGAGCACCGCGCGCCACCTCACGGTGCACGGGTTCAGCGAAATCGCCGCGTCGCGCGGCGAGTCGGCGTATGTGGTGGATGTCGGGCCTTTTTGCATCGCCAGCATCGTCGAGTGTCTGGGCTCCAAAGCGCTGGTGGCCGACGAGATGCACGCGCTGACCGGGAAGAACTACTACGCCGGCATCGCACAAGACACGATCGCGATGGCGGTCAACGATTTGATCACCGTTGGCGCGACGCCGCTGATCGTGCAGGCCTACTGGGCCGCGGGCGGATCGGCCTGGTTCGACGATGTGGGCCGCAGCGCCGCGCTCGTGGAAGGCTGGAAGCACGCGTGCGACGTCTGCGGCGTCGCGTGGGGCGGCGGCGAAACGCCGGCGCTTGCCGGGATCGTTCAAGACGGGCGCATCGACCTCGCGGCGTCTTGCACCGGCGTCGTCAACCCGAAGACGCGCCTGTCGCTGGGCGACGCCCTTGCTCCGGGCGACGCCATTGTGCTGCTCGGCTCCAGCGGCATTCACGCGAACGGCCTGAGCCTCGCGCGCAAACTCGTGGAGCGCCTGCCCCAGGGTTATCTCACGCCTTTGGCGTCGGGCGTGAGCTACGGTGACGCTTTGCTCGCGCCGACCTTGCTCTATTCGCCCGTCACCGAAGCCCTGTTCGCCGCCGGTATCACGCCGCACTACTGCGCGAACATCACCGGACATGGCTGGCGCAAACTGCTGCGCCACCCGGCGCAACTCGGTTACCGAATCCATACCCTGCCGCCCGTCCCGGAAGTCCTGCAATTCATCCAACACCATGCCGGACATGAGACGCGCCAGGCTTACAGCACGTTCAACATGGGTGCGGGTTTTGCCCTGTTCGTCGCTGCCAACGACGCGCTGCAGACGGTCGCCGTGGCGCAGCGTGCCGGCGTGCCGGCGTGGCTTGCCGGCAACGTGATCGAAGGCGCAAAGCGCCTCATCATCGAGCCGCTTGAAATCGAGTTCGCCGGCGACGCGCTGCAGTTGCGCTGAGACCCCTGACCTACAATGCGCCTCGACGGGCCTCCCCGCATGGAAGCGCGGCCAACCGGGTCAGGTCGGGAACGAAGCAGCCCTAACCGTTGTGACCAGTGCCGGGGTCAGGCTCGTCACCCGCA
>JBEBHW010000244.1:0-5773 GCA_040081145.1 Burkholderiaceae bacterium | reverse complement strand
TCAACGCGGTGCGGATTTCGCCGATCTGCCATTCGTTGTTTTCAACGTAGACGCGGATCGCCTCGGCGGCGAGGAACGACTTGCTGCGCTGGGTCGCCTCGGCCAAACCGTCGAGACGGTCCTTGACGTCGTCTTCGAGGCGCACTGTCATGGTCGTGGACATGGTTCGGGGCCAAGTGATTGAATGTACACATAGTACTACATGCGTACTGCTCACACCAAGCTTGGGGTGGTGTGGGGCCGGCCGGTTTGGTGCACGCGCTGCGACGCACTTGCGCTGTATGCGTCAGTCTGGCCGACGATTTCACCAACCTGCTCGGCCGACGAGTCCTCGTCCGCCATGGAATGGTCAGCCGCGGCAGGCGAGCGCGTCCAGATCGATCACCGCGTCGGCCATCGCGGTCAACTCGGGCGTCTGCGAGACGAAGAACTCGCGCTCGTAGCCGCCCAGGCGCAGCACCTCGCGCTTCATCGCCATGAACATGCGCTTGCGCTGCGGGTCGAGGGGGCCATCGGCCTCGTCGCAGAACAGCGTGCCGTACTCGCGGCCTGCGTTGCCGGCGAGGTAGAGCGCGATTGCGCGGATCAGCGCCTCGTTGACCCACGTTTTTTCGCCACCGCTAAGCAAGGTCACGCTCTTGGACTCTCCGCCCTGCCCGTCGTGCACGACGACGTCAAAGCCTTCACGCAGCTCACCCTTCGCCGTCGCGACTTGGGTGCGAATCTCCAGCGTGAAGCGCGAGCCGTAGCACGCCAGCAGCAGGTCGTTGGCCAGGCCAGCGAGCGTCGGGCCCGCGTCGTCGATGTCCAGGGCGATCACGCCATCGTTGCTGAGGCATTTCGCGAGCAGCGTCCAGCCGCTCAGTTCCGCTTCAACCGCTGCGGCTCGCGCATCGCGTGCGGCTTGTTCAGCCCTGGCGCGAGCGTGCTGCGCGTGAACCACACGCGATTGCTCGTGGCGCCGCACCGCCGCCACATGGTTCTGTTCGGCACTGCGCAAACGTGCTTCGGCGTGGGCGGAGTCCCGACGCGACTGATCGATCCGGCGTTCGTCGAACGGCGCAGGCAACCCAGCCAACGCCGCTTCGACCCGAGTCGTCGCCGCGTCTCGCTCCACCATCAGGCGGTCGCGCTCTCTGGCAAGCCGGTCGCGCGCTGCCGCGATCTCAATCCGCTCGCCTGCCTCGTTGTCGGTTTCGCCAGGCGAAGCCTGAGGCAGTTGCGCCAGTTCCGATTCCACCGACGCAAGCGCCGCACGGCTCTGCGTGATCTCGCCTTCGCGAGCTGCCAGCCTCGCAAGCTTTGACGAGCGCACTTGCGCCGCCTCGAAACGCCGCTCGGCCTCGTTACGCTGCTGCGCCGCGTCGGCCAGCGGCACGAGTTGTTCAATCACCGCAGTTCGCTCGACCTCGGCTTCCCGCTGCCGCTCGCGCAGAGCGGCGATCTGCGCGTCGACCGACGGCAGCAACGCCTGCGCTTCGCGCGCGTCACCCAGCAGATTGCAGCGCCCCTGCAAATCGGTCCCGGCGCAGGGCACTTGCGCCACCAACCCGAAGCGGCGGTTCAGGTCCGCGTGCCGAAGCGACACCTGGCCCGCTTCGCGCACGATGCCCTCGATCTGCTCGTTCAACAGGCGCTGTCGGCCACGCAGCTGATCGGCTTTGTCGGCAAGTGCCCGGGCCGCGTCGGCACGCTCGCCACGCAGCTGCGCTACACGTTCCGAAAGACTCTGTCTGCGCACCGCCCAGACGACCCTGCCCGCGCCAGCGCAGGTTTGCAGGAGCGCGGCGCGCTGGACAACCAGGCGCGCGCGAAACTCATCGTGCTGCCGATGCCGCGTTGCGATGCGTTGGGCCAGTGCGTTGGCCCGGTCATCGATCCGCGCCGACTCCTCCTGCATGCGTTGCAACGCGGCATTCGTGCCGGTGAGGACACGGTCGCGCTCGGCGAGCAGCTCTGCCCGGCGTTTCTCGTTGCCGGCAGCCGCTTGCGCTTGCGTCGTGAGCGTGGCCTCGGCGGCACGCGCGGCATCGAGCGCGTGCGCAGCCGCTACCTTGGTCGCAGTCGCCTGCGCGACCATGGCTTCAGCGTCGTTCAGCGCCGCAAGTTCGCGGGCAAGCCTGCCAATCTCCGCAGCCGAAGCCGCCTGCTCTTGACGGATCACCGCCAAGCCGTTCTTCAGCAACCGCGCCGTCTCCGTCGCGCGCTCGCCCTGTTCGCGGACTTGGTCGAGGCCCAGCAGGTCTGCCAGCAAGCTCTTGATCTCGCCGTTCCGGTACGCCGACAGTGGCCGCTTGCCCTGCGCCGAGAACACCGACGTGAAGAACGTCTCCGGCGGTCCGAGCAGTTCACGCACGGCGCGTTCGTACGTGTCGACGCGGCCATCGCAAACCGTGCCGTCGGCAAGCACGGCCGGCTTCCAAGCGCTGCCGGCCTGCGCGAACAGGAATGCCTCTGTCTTGCGCTTGCCACTCATGCGAAACACGAGTTGCGACTTGTAGCGGTTGCCGCGGTGTTCCCAGAGCAATTCCTTCTGGCTCTCCGGCAGATAGACGTGGTCGTAGTAGGAGAAGGCGCCGAGGCCGTCGGCGCCTGCGCGTGACGGCATGACGAGGAACGGGTGGAGGTTTTCCAGGAGGGTCGTCTTGCCGCGTCCGTTCGCGCCGGCGATGGCCACCAGAGTCCCGTCGCCGACGAGCGCTTCGAGATCGAGTGTCACCGTCTCGCGGCCCAGGCCGCTTCGGATGCCCTTGAAGCCGGTCAGCGTCAGCACCAGAGGCTTGTAGCCGCGTGCGGAACAGCGTTGCGCTTCGCTTACCTTGGTCATCATCTGCGGCTCTCCTTTTGCTACGCTGTTCGAACACTCTCGCCACGCTCATGAGTCTCAGGCCAACGGTTTCGCCGTCAACCTGCCACGGGCGACGAACCGCCATCCGGTGGTTGCTGTCGGCAGGTCGGTACGGCATCGATACGCAATGCTTCGCTTGCGAAGGCTGGGCGGCGCCATGAGTTCATCCGACTACGCATCCACGTGGCCGGAAGTCGACATCAAGGTCGGCTCGACCCATGGCGACGTGGACGCCGACGCGAACGACGACAGCGAATCGCGCCTTCGCATCCGCCTCCTGCGCGCGACCGCCGCAAACACCCGGCTGAGCGCCGCTGCGCTGATCTGTGCGGCGATCTACGTCGGCTGGCTGGCGCATCGCCTGCTCGGTTCACGCGCCGATGAAACGACCCACGCGTGGTCGACGTGGGTATTGGCTTTCCTGCTCGCGCTTTACGGTGCGGCGGCTTGGCTGCTCTCAGTAGGCGTACTGCGCACCGCGCGCAAGCTGCTGCGAGTTCACGAGGTGCGCGAGCGCCGGCAACACGAGGTGCATCAACGACAACAAGCGAAGCTTGTCGAGGCAGCGTCAGCCGCCCGAACCGACGAACTCGCGGCGGCCGAGCGCCAGACCCTCTTCATGGCCAAGGTCGGCCATGAAATCCGCACCCCGGCGCAGATCATCATGTCGGACGTCGAGTTTCTCGAGCACAGGCTTGCCGGGAGTCCGGAACTTCACCTGACCCTGCGCAGGCTGCGCTCCGCTGCGGAGCTGATCTCGCACCAGGTGAAGGGGATCTCCGACTACGCGCGCAGCCAGTCGCCGCGATCGGACGATCGGGTGGAACGCGTGACGCTGTCTGGCGCGATCAACGACATCGCCAATTTGCACGCGGCGGCAGCGAGCACGAAGGGATTGAAGCTCACGGTGCAAGCGCAGGACATCGAGCTGCTGGTCGATCTGGGCAAACTGCGGCAGATCGTCGAGAACCTTGTCGGCAACGCCGTCAAGTACACCGCCACCGGAGAAGTCAGGATTTCAGCTGACGTTCAAGCCCCGCTCAAAGGCCCGCGCGAGCTGCGCATCGTGGTCGCGGACACGGGCATCGGCATCGCCCAGGAGGTTCAGGATCGGGTGTTCGAACCGTTCTTTCGGGTGCCCCAGGAATCACACAGGAAGGACGGTCTCGGCCTCGGGCTGGCCATCGTCAAGGCGCTCGTCGCCAAGCTCGGTGGACATGTCGAACTGCAGTCCAGCCTCGGCGAGGGCACGACAGTCACCGTCGTCATTCCACTCGTCGAATAGCTTGGGTTCTCCGGCTCGTTCGGCCGCCACGTGTCGCGACAACACCTCGGCGGCGATCTGTTCGGGAGTCTGTTGCGAGAGCCGGTCCAGATCGGCGAGCAACGGCTCGGGCTTCGCGCCGGTCACCGCGGCCCAGGCGCGTACCTTTGCGTGCAGGTTGGCGCAGCGTGATATCCCTTCCGCTCGGCTGCGCACGACGGGCACGATGCGCCCCTCCATCTGCACATCGGCGGCGCCGGCCAACGCGCGCTTGATGGACTCACGATCGATCTCGTGGCGCTCCTCGTCAGCGACGGTCCAGCGCACGCGGACCCAGGCGCCCTGCAAGCCGCCCTCCTCCATCGCCACCTTGATTTGCTCGAGGTCCGGCTTGCCTTCGAAGAACAGATCGACGGTGCGCCGCGCTGGCGTAGCCACATGTTCGAACCGCGCCGCCGCAGCACCCACATCCCAAAGCACAAAACCCTTGTCGCCTTGTTCGCCATGATGAAAGCGACCGATAGCCCCAGCGTAGGCAACGATGCGCCCATCCTGCTCCCAGTGCTGGTGCCGGTGGATGTGGCCGAGCATGAAGGCCTGCGCCTGCGCCGCGAAGAGCGCGCCTGACGTGAACTCGTGATCGAAGCCCGCCATCGGAACGCCGTGCTCGGTGATGCACCCGGTGACAGTGCCGTGCGACACGCCGATCGTCGGCAGCTGTGCCTGCCTCGCCGCCTGGTTGATCGCGGCGTATCCAGCCAGCAGCGCCGCCAATTCGTGGCCCAGTGTGACGCCAGCGTCCGCCGCGCCGACGCTCGCCGCAACGGTCGCCTTGTTGACGGTGGGCACGCAGGTGAAGATCACCCGTGCGTCGTCAGGCACGCCGTCGAACCGCCAGCTGTCCGATGCGCGCCACGTGCCGGTCGAGAGCAACGCGACCTGACCGATCCGATCGGCCACGTGCACGCCGAACCGGCCGCCGAGCAACCGGAAGATGTCCAGCGTGCCCGGCGGTTCGTGCGAGAACGTGCCTTGGAGCATCAGCACGGGGCACAAATCCGCAAGCCGGTGCACCTGGCGCGCGAGGCGTTCGACTGCAGGGCTATGCACGTCGAGCGCGTGATCGGTCGAGTCCCCCGAAATGACCGCGACCTGGGCACCGCGCCGGATGGCTTCGTCAATGGCGAAACCAAAACACCGGTCGGCCTCCACGAGATTCTTCTCGCTGTAGTGCAAGTCAGAAAACTGTGCAATCCGGATCATGCGGTTCCTCGTCGTCGTTGGATTCATGAAGCCATCGTCGCGCTCTGCCCCGACACGTCAAGGCAGCGCGGAAGGAATCAGACCAGGACGCCCAGTTCCTCGTTGATCTTGGCTTGAAAGCCCGCGGCGTCATTGCCGAATCCGACGATTTCATCGAACGCCCGCCTGCGACCGTTCGGATTCATCTTCCAGCCGCGACCCCAACGCTTCTCGGCATAGCGCTCGAATCGTTCGGCATCGACGCCCAGCATTGCCGCCGCCTGGGCCACACGCGCGATCTCGTCGCCGGTAGCCTCGGGCCCTGCTCTGCGCGGGTCGGACTGCGTACCCATTGCCGACGCCTTTTCCTTGGGCGACCTGCCTCGCGCGATTGAACGGGTCTCTTGATCGACCACCGC
>JBEBHW010000243.1:0-5773 GCA_040081145.1 Burkholderiaceae bacterium | reverse complement strand
TCATTGCCCATCCTCATGCAGAAAGAGGAATGGGACGCCGAAGCGAAAAAACAGGTGCTGCGCGACGAGTGGACCGCAGTCAACAAGGCCGCGGCGCTGTGGACTCGCAGCAAGAGCGACATCACGCCCGAACAGTATCAGGAGTTCTACAAACAGATCAGCTACGACACTGAACCGCCGCTGGCGTACACGCATAACCGCGTCGAGGGCCGCAGCGAGTACACGCAGCTGCTGTACGTGCCGTCGAAGGCCCCGTTCGACCTTTGGAACCGCGACAAGCGCGGCGGCGTCAAGCTTTACGTGAAGCGCGTCTTCATCATGGACGACGCGGAAGCCTTGATGCCGGTCTACTTGCGCTTTGTCAAGGGAGTGATCGACAGCTCCGACTTGCCGCTGAACGTGTCGCGCGAACTGCTCCAGGAGAGCCGTGATGTTAAGGCGATTCGCGAAGGTTCGACGAAGCGCGTGCTGGGCATGCTCGAGGCTCTGGCCGACAGCGAAGATGCCGCGGAAAAGGCCAAGTACGCGGCGTTCTGGAAAGACTTCGGTGCGGTGCTCAAAGAAGGCATCGGCGAGGATCACGCGAATCGCGAGCGCCTGGCCAAGCTCTATCGCTTCGCCTCGACGCACGCCGACGAAGGCGTTTCATTCGCCGACTACGTGGGTCGCATGAAAGAGGGCCAGGAAGCCATCTACGTGATCGCCGCAGACAGCCTGGCGGCAGCCAAGAGCAGCCCGCAGTTGGAGATATTCAAGAAAAAGGGCATCGAGGTTCTGCTGCTGATGGACCGCGTCGACGAATGGATGCTCAGCCACCTCTATGAGTTCGATGGGCATGCGCTGCAAAGCGTCGCCAAGGGCGCGGTCGACCTGGGCAAGTTGCAAGACGAAGCGGAGAAGAAGCAGGCCGAAGAGGCTTCAACGGCGTTCAAACCTGTGCTCGAGCGCCTCAAGATCACGCTCAAGGATCGTGTCAAGGACGTGCGTGTGACGACGCGGCTCGTCGACTCGCCGGCGTGCCTCGTCGTCGAAGAAGGTGACATGAGCGCACACTTGGCGCGCATGCTCAAGCAAGCGGGCCAGGACGCCCCGAAAGGGCAGCCGATTCTCGAAATCAATGCCGAGCATGCCCTCGTGAAGCGCCTGGCGGGGAGCGAAAGCTTCGACGACCTGGCACACATCCTTCTCGACCAGGCGCTGCTTGCCGAAGGCGGCCACCTCGAAGACCCCGCGGCCTATGTGCGCCGCGTGAATTCACTCCTGCTGGCGTGAACGAGTTTCAGATTCGAAGCGGCGGGCTTTGCATAGCCTCCACCTGGTCGCGCAAATTTGCGGCCTGCTCCTGCCAGTAGGCGGGCTCGGCAAACCAGGGAAAAGCCGCCGGGAATGCGGGGTCGGCCCAGCGCTGTGCGATCCACGCGCTATGGCGAAGCATGCGCAAGGTGCGCAGCGGCTCGATCAGCCTGAGCTCGGCGCGATCGAACTCAGTGAATCTGCGGTAGCCCTCGAGAACCGCAGCCATTTGGATCTGCATCGCCGCCTGATCGCCCGAAAGCAGCATCCAAAGGTCTTGGATGGCAGGCCCGGTGCACGCGTCGTCGAAGTCAACAAACTGCGGGCCGTTGTCCGCCCACAAGACGTTCCCGAGGTGGCAGTCGCCATGCAGACTCAATCCACGGCAAGGACCGGCACCGGAGAACGCCGCAGCGGCGGCGGCCAGCGCTGCATCGGCGGAGGCGCGCCATGGGGCCACTGCCGTGGGCGCAATGAAGTCCGACGCCAACAGCCAGTCGCGGTCTGCGGTGCCCAGGGTGGCAACATCAAGGCGCAGGCGAAACCTAAAATTCGATTGCCGCCCTGCCGCGTGCATGCGACCAATGGCACTTCCCATGCGGCGCAAAGTATCTGCATCGTCGAGCTCCGGCGCGCGGCCCGACAGTCGGGTGGCCACACTGAATCGATACGGTCCTGTGGGTGTGTCGAACTGGGCCAGGGTCGGGGCAATCAGGCGACAATGCGTCGCGGAATTCGCCGCCCCGTCGACGGCCATCGGCCACGCCGGAGCGACGGGCAATTCGGCGCGCGCCAGATGCTCGACAAACTCGTGTTCTTCGAGGATCTGGGCATCGCTCCATCGTCCTGGCCGGTAGAACTTGACGACGACGACACGGCCATCTTCGAGGAAGACTTGGTAGACCCTGTTTTCATAGGAGTTGAGCTGAATCTGCCGGCCGTCGCCCTGCAATCCGACGCTGGACAGCGCATCCAACACACAATCGGGATCAAGCCCGGAAAATGGAGTGGGCCCTGGCAAAGCATCAAGGTGCGACATGCTGCGATGCTACGCCGCGACCCGAGCGCGCCCGACGCGCCCCGAGGAAACGCTCAGTGGTGCGTGGGTCGATTCGCCAGCGGCGAGTCAACGACGACGCCCACGACGTCGTCGTCGTCGCTGCCGTTTGCCGGGGCCGCTTTCGCGTAGGTCGCCGCCGGCGCGTCACTGTGCCCGCCGAAGTCGCTCTGGCCGAACGCGTCAACCCGAATATCGGGTGCAAAGAACGAGTCCTGGAACAGCGACGAATCCTGCCAAAGCGCAGTGCGCTCAGCCCGGCGGTGTGCGACCGTGTTCGACAAGCTGGCGCTTGCATTGCTGATCCGGTGCGTGCCCTGTCCGTTGGCCAGCGGTCCGCGCGCCGAGGCGCCTCCCTGGGGGACGAGCAACTGGAGCTCGGCAACCGACGGTAGGTGTTCGAGGGGGCACCTCATGTACCTGACCCGACACGCCATCAGCACCGAGTGCTTGATCAATTGCGCGCGCCGGGAGACGCCCCGTTCGGTGTCCAGATCAACCGCAGCCAGCACCCGTCCATTCGCGCTGCACACAGCAAATGTGACGTGAATCGCCCCCAACAAATCGAACCAGAACCGGGTCTCGGCGGGGTCGCCTGGTTGGCAGAACCGCACCAAAGGAAGCTTGGACAGCACGATATGGTGCGGCAAGGCCTCACGCAGCAAACGATAGACGCGCCGTTCTTCCAAGGAAAACACGGGTCGCGGAACGAGCGGCCATTCCGTGGGAAGGACCGCCGCGGCCTTCTGTCTGCGCACCTGCAATGCCCAGATGGCCAAGGCAACTGCCAGCAAGCCCAGCGCCGCCAACGTGACCAACCAAATGAGTGTCTGCATTTCCACCAGCGGCTGACGAGGAGCGAATGCGCACGATGCGATTCAGCAAAATCCGGGTGTCAAATGTAGCGGATCGCACGGCGGCGCGACTGGAAAGCTCACCCCACGATCACGTGCCGGACGCACAGCGATAGCACGCCGCCGTAGGCAAAATCGCGGCCTGGAGCGCATGGCCCGCAGCAGGCAGTTGCCCGCGCATGCCGCAGGATAGGTCTGCCTTGGTATACTCGCGCGCTTTCCCAAGATGTGCCCCTGGGAAAAGGGGGTGGCAGAGGCCACCCGGGGCAAAGAGTGAGCGTCCGCCACGTCGAGAAGCGGATCCGAGCGATTTGCCCATTGTGGGCCGACAAACCAGAGTAACTCGCATGTCAACCTTCAGCGCCAAGCCGGCCGAAGTGACGCATGAGTGGTTTGTGCTTGACGCGACCGACAAGGTTCTTGGAAGGGTGGCCAGCGAAGTTGCCCTCCGATTGCGTGGTAAGCACAAGGCCATTTATACGCCTCACGTCGATACCGGCGATTTCATCGTCATCGTCAACGCCAGCAAGATCCGCGTCACCGGCAACAAAGCCAACGACAAGGTCTACTACCGTCACTCGGGTTACCCCGGTGGGATCCACGCGACCAAGTTCAAAGACATGCAGCAACGCCATCCGGGCCGTGCCCTGGAAAAAGCGGTGAAGGGCATGCTCCCCAAGGGGCCCTTGGGCTACGCGATGGTGAAGAAGCTCAAGGTGTATGCAGGTGCCGAGCACCCGCACACAGCTCAGCAACCGAAGGTCCTGGAACTCTGAAGGAACGGCGATGATTGGAATTTGGAACTATGGAACCGGCCGCCGCAAGTCTTCGGTCGCGCGCGTCTTCATCAAGAAGGGCAGCGGCAAAATCCTTGTCAATGGCAAATCCGTCGAGGTGTACTTCGGCCGCCAGACCTCCATCATGGTCGTCAAGCAGCCGCTCGTGCTGACGGCGAATGATGCAGCGTTCGACATCAAGGTCAACGTGCACGGCGGCGGCGAGTCAGGTCAAGCCGGCGCGGTACGCCATGGCATCACGCGCGCCTTGATCGACTACGATGCAGCGCTCAAGCCCGATCTCAGCCGGGCCGGCTTCGTGACGCGGGACGCGCGCGAAGTGGAACGCAAGAAGGTCGGTCTGCACGGCGCGCGACGCCGCAAGCAATTCAGCAAGCGCTGATCGCCGCAGTCGTGGCGCGGGTCGCGTTCGGCGGCTGGCGGCTTCGCTTGAATCGAGGGCGATGATGCGCTGGAAACTGCTGCGCCGCAGACTGTCGATCAGCGCCCCGCGAATGATTGTGCGCAGCCACTTGCCGTGGCCGCTGCGCTGGGCAATTGTCGCCTTGATGTGCGGCTTTTCGGCGGCCCTGGCGCTGTGGGCTTTCGAGTTCGGCAAAGACATTGCGGGTCTGGATCGTTCGGCGCGGACTGAACTGGTGGAGCTGCGGGTCGAGGTTGCGCGCTTGCGCGACGAGCGCGAGAAAGCACTTTCGACGGCGAACATCGCCGAGAGTCTGCTGAAGACCGAAAAGGCTGCCCAGGAAACGCTGGCGCAAAACCTGCGGCGTCTCGAGGCTGAGAACTTAGGGCTGAAGAGCAATCTGGGGTTTTTCGAAAAGCTCTTGCCCGCCAATGCAAACCCGAGCGCCGGTCTCGTGATCCGCGGCTTGTTTGCCGAAATGAAGTCGGCGGGGAACCTCAGATACCAGATGCTCGTGATGCAGCCGGGAAAGTCGCCTGCGGAATTCGCCGGGCGGTATGAAGTCACATTGACTGGGACGCTTGACGGAAAACCGTGGAACTGGGCTCAACCTTCGGGCGTCCACCCACTTCAATTGAAGCAATACTTGAGGGTGGAAGGTTCCATCGAATGCCCTGCAACGGCTGTGGTTCAGACGGTGTCGGTGAAAGTCACCGACAAGGCTGGTGCAACGCGGGCAAGCGAGACTGTGAAACTGTGAGCCACCGGGACCGGGTGCGACTTCTACTGGAGAAACCTCATGTTCGGAAAGAAAACACAACCGCCGATCGGGACCTTGATCGGTGAAGGTACGGTGATTCGGGGCGAATTGCGCTTCACGGAAGGGCTTCGCATCGACGGTGAAATCATCGGCGATGTCACTGCTGCCGGAAGCGAGCCGAGCATCCTGGTGATCAGCGAGAAAGCCCGGGTCACGGGCAAGGTCAAAGCGGGCCATGTGATCATCAACGGGTCCATCATGGGGCCTGTGCATTCCGACGAGCTGCTCGAATTGCAGCCCAAGGCATCGATCGTCGGCGACGTTCGATACGAGGTGCTCGAGATGCACCAAGGTGCGACAATCGACGGCGAGTTGAAGCCGTTGAAGTCAGAGGACAGACCGGCACTCAAGCTTGCCACCCCGGGGCATGGTTGAACTCGAATTGGTACGCTTCAGAAGGAGTCAGCAAAGTGAACGCAGTGGTTGACGCAGGAATCTCGAACCCTTCGCTGGACGATGCACCCCCGGTGCCGTTGATCTTTACGGACAGCGCCGCGTCGAAGGTGAAAGAACTCGTCGACGAAGAAGGCAACCCGGAACTGAAGCTGC
>JBEBHW010000242.1:0-5790 GCA_040081145.1 Burkholderiaceae bacterium | reverse complement strand
ATTCGCCGGCCAGACCGCGAGCGAAACCACGCTCAAGGAAACCGTGCGCAATGTGATGACGGCCGAAACGCTGAAAGACCAGGTCAAGTTCATGACGAGCAGCGGCGCGGCCAAGCCTTACATCATCGACATGTATGAAGGCATTGCCGAATTCTTCATTCGCAACGGCCGCATGAAGGAAGTGCCGGACTTCCGCCCGGTCGTCGACGCGTCGTTCCTGCAAAAGGCGATTCAGCCGTGAACGCTCCGCTCGCCGCCGGCGAGCAGGTGAATGGCGTTCGGTTTGATGCCGTCGGGATGGTGTTTGCGGGGACCCGGCGCAACCCGGCCACGCTGGCCATCGAAGGCTTTTCGCTGCAGGTTGCGCGCAGCGAATTCCTCGTCATCGTCGGCCCTTCGGGTTGCGGCAAGAGCACCCTGCTGGCGATGGCCGGGGGCCTCATCGCGCCCACCTCGGGCCGCGTCTTGCTCGACCAGGAGCCGATTCGCGAGCCCGGCCCGGACAAGGCCGTCGTGTTCCAGAACTTCTCGCTGTTCCCCTGGAAGAGCGTGATCGAGAACATCGAGTTCGGCCTGGAGCTGAGCGGCGTGCCGGCTGATGAGCGGCAGCGCCGCATCGACCACTACCTGCCGATCATCGGCCTGCGCGGCTTTGAACACCACTTGCCGCGCCAGTTGTCGGGGGGCATGCAACAGCGCGTGGCGATCGCACGCGCCCTCGTATTGCGCCCGCGCCTGCTGCTCATGGACGAGCCGTTCGCCGCGCTGGACGCGCAGAACCGCACCGTCATGCAAGAGGAGCTGGTGCGCCTTTGGATGGAATACAAACCGACCGTGATCTTCGTGACGCACAGCGTCGAAGAAGCGGTGTTTCTTGCCGACCGCGTGGTCGTCATGACGCGCCGGCCCGGGCGCATCAAGGAAGTGATCAACGTGAATGGGGCCAGCGGCGCACGCCACTGGCGCGAAACGCCGCTCGACCAGGTGATGCGGCTCGAAGCTTTTCAGGACCTGCGCGCGCGCGTCTGGAACCTGATCCGCGACGAGATCGTGATCGCATAGACCGCGCACGGTCCGAGGCAGCGCCGTTGAAATCCACGCGACTTCTATTGGGCACGGCGGGTGTGGCCATGGTGCTGTTCGCCTGGTGGGCGTTCAGCGCGTCGGGTCGCATCAGCCCGTTCATCCTGCCCTCGCCGGCGTCGGTGTGGGACGCTTCGCTGCGCCTGAGCGCGGGCTACCTGGGCGGGTCCCTGCTGGGGCATCTGCAAGCCAGCCTTTCCGTCGTGCTCACCGGTTACGGCGCCGCGGTGCTCGTGGGCGTGACACTGGGCGTGGCGATGGCCTGGCTGCGGCCACTCGACCTTGTCTTCGGGCCACTCATCAGCGTGCTGCGCCCGATCCCGCCGCCGGCCTGGATTCCGCTGGCGATTCTGTGGTTCGGCATCGGCCTGCCGGGCAAGGCCTTCGTCGTCTTCGTCTCGACGATTACGCCTTGCCTCATCAACGCCTACGTCGCGATCAAGCAGGTGCCGCCCGGGCTGATCAGCGCCGCTCGCACGCTCGGCGCGAGCCCCACCGACTTGCTGTTTCGCGTCGCGATTCCGGCTGGCCTGCCGGTGATTGCGAACGGCATGCGCATGGCGCTGGGCACCGCCTGGGCGACAGTGGTGGCTGCCGAACTCGTGGTCGCGACGGCAGGATTTGGCTTTGTCATCATGAGCGGGTACCGTAATTTCGAATCCAACGTCATGGCCGCCGGAATCGTCGCCGTGGCGTTGACGGGCTTTTTCATCGACCTGCTGTTCCAGCGCGCGGAGCGCCACTTTTTCACCTGGAGCGAGCGCGATGAGTAGCCTGCCCGCCGCGCCTCACCCGGACCCCGCGGCGCAACCCAGCGGCGCGGCCTGGGGGGGCGTGAGCGTCGTCGCCTGGTTGTGTATTTGGCTTGGCCTCTGGTGGGCGGGTGTGGCGGTGAGCGGCGTGTCGAGCGACTTCCTGCCCTCGCCCTGGCAGGTCGCGCAAAAGCTGGTCTGGCTGTCGCAGAGCGAAAACCGCATCGGCGAGGGCACGCTTTGGGTTCACGCCGGCTGGAGCGTGCTGCGCTTTCTGTCAGGCTTTTTGTTGGCGCTGGTGGTGGGCGTGCCCTTGGGGCTGCTGATGGGTCAGTCGCGTCTGTTTGGGGATTTGCTGAGCCCCTTGTTCAACGCGTTTCGCAACGTGCCGCCGATCGCCTGGGCGCCGTTTTCGTTGCTGTGGTTCGGCGCGAGTTTCGGCTCGCAGACCTTCGTCATCTTCACCGCGGCGTTTCCGCCCATTCTGATGAATGCGTTTCGCGGCATCCGCCTCGTCGATCAAGGCCTCATCAACGCCGCACGCATGCTCGGCGCAGGCCGGCGCACGCTCATGTTTCGGGTCGGGCTGCCCGCCGCGTTGCCGCTTGTGGTTGCCGGCGCGAGGATCGGTGTTGCGAACGGCTGGCTGGCGCTGATCGGCGCGGAAATCGTCGCCGGCCCCGGGGCGCTCACGGGACTCGGGTTCCTGATCCTGGTGGGCCAACAGAACCTGCAAGCGGTGTTCTCGATCGGCGCGATGGTCGTGATCGGCTGCCTCGGCGCGCTGTTCGACTTTGCGATGATGCGGATCGAGCGTCGGTTCACTTGACCTGACTGCGCCGGCTGGGGCACCACGCCGGAAGACGGCGCCGACTCGGCTTGCAGCCACGGCGCGCCGCGTCGGCGGCGTCAGGGCACGGCCGCCGGGCGTGCGGCGTCGGCCTTGTGCAGCGCCAGCCAGATGAGGCCGGCCCCCAGCACCGCCAGCGGAATCATGGAGCCCAGGTTCAGCCAGGTCCAGCCCTGCGTCGTGATCAAGGCGCCCGAGCTGAACGAAGTGATTGCCATCGTTGCGAACACGCACGTGTCCATCGCAGCCTGCGCGGTCGTCTTTTCTTCGGGGCGGTAGGTCTGCGTGAACAAGGTCGTGCCGCCGATGTAGAGGAAGTTCCAGCCGATGCCCAGCGCCACGAGTGCCGTCATGAAGTGCATCAGATCCACACCCGAGAGCGCCACCGCGATGCACAGCGCCTCCAGGACCACGCCCACGGCCATCACCGGCAGGCAACCGAAGCGCCTGATCAGCGAGCCGGTAAAGAAGCTCGGCACGAACATGCCCAGCACATGCCACTCGATCACCAGCGCCGCGCTCTTGAACGGGTGCGCGTGTTGCGCCATGGCAATCGGTGTGGCCGCCATCAACAGGTTCATGACGCCGTAGCCCAGGGCGCAGCTCAGCACCGCGATCACGAACACCGGCTGGCGCGCGATCTCGCGAAGCGGCCGGCCCGGGTGCAGCGCGGTGGGCCGAGCCAGCGGCGGAAAGTGAATGAACGACAGCAGCGCCATCGATCCGCACGCGAACACGGCGAGCGCGAGGTAGGCGCCGGCGAATGCGGTGGGCAGGACGTCACGCGTCGCGACCGCCAGGTTCGGGCCGACGACGGCACCGAGCACGCCGCCGGCGAGCACCCACGACACGGCGCGTTCCTTGTACGCAGCGCCCGCGAGGTCCGCTGCGGCGAAGCGGTACAAGGCGGCGTTGGCGTTGTAATAGCCGGCGATCACCGTGGCCGCGACGAGCAGCCAGAAGTGGTGCGACCACGCCGCGTACGCGCAGAGCAGGCACGACGCGACCGCGACGCCCAGGCCGAACTGGAAGCCGCGCTTGCGGCCCCAAGCGCGCTGGTGTCGGCCCACCAACCCGGCAAAGAGCGCGCCGCCGACCACGTAACCCATGACGGGCAGCGTCGCCATCCACGGCGAAGGCGCGAGGTTCAGGCCGACCAGGCCGTTGATGGCGATGAAGGTCACGTTGTTCGTCATGAAGAAGCCCTGGCACAGCGCCAGCATCAGCAATTGCAGGTTCATTCAGGGCTTTCGGACGGCGTGGACAGGGAAATGTGGGCGAGCAGTGCGAGCGGCGCGGTGTCGGCGCGCAAGGTGCGTGCGCCGAGGTGTAGCGGAATGAAGCCTTGCCGCGTCGCAGCGTCTTCTTCGGTCGTGGTGAGGCCGCCTTCGGGGCCGCTGAGGCACAGCAGTTCGCTGCGCGCTGCGCCGAGCGGCGGCCACTTGCCACGGGGTCCGCGCAGGCTCAGGACGACGCGCCGGTTGCCGGCCGCAGCGTCGAGCGGCGGCATGGCCGCGAGCCATTCCAGCAGCGGGCACATCTGCGCCACCCTCGGTACGCGGGTGCGCCCGCTTTGTTCGCACGCGGCCACGGCCACAGCTTGCCAATGCGCGACTTTCTTCAGCGCACGTTCGCCCGAAAGGCGCAACACGGAGCGCTCGCAAAGCAAAGGCTGAATCGCTGCAGCGCCGAGTTCGGTGGCCTTTTCCACGAGCAAGTCCATGCGCTCGTTCGCCGGCATGCCCAGCGCCAGCGTCACGGCAAGGGGCAGCTCGCGCTCGACCGCATCGAACGAATCGACGCAAACCCGCACTTCGGCGCGGCCCATGTGCACCACACGCGCCGACCACTCGCCAGCGTCGCCATTGAACAAGGTGATTGCCGCACCGGGTTGCAGGCGCAGCACCTGCACGTGGCGTGCGGCGCCGGCAGGCAAGGCGAATTCGCCGCCGGCCTGAAGTACCGCGTTGGTATGGAAGCGTGGTGGCATGGGCAGAAGGGTTCGGACGGCGAGTGTGCACCATGTGGGTTGCGGCACCGCGCAGCACGTACGTGTCAAGCCGGACAAGCGGCTGGGCTTAGGAGAGGCGGACCGCGCCTTTTCTGCCGCCCGGAGCCTAGATCAACTTGGGAGCACCCTCGCGCTGGCGCAGCGCCTTGATGCCCTGCTCGACGCGCTCGGCGACTTCGCGCTCGCGTTGCAGCGCGCGCAGCGTCCTCTGCGCCTCCTGCACCGTGTAGTCGAGCCGCGCCAGCTGCTCGCCGACGTGGTCGACGGCGGCGCGCTGCTCGCTCAGCATTTCCAGCTTCAGGTTCACGTCGCCCAGCATGTGGGTGAGGGTGTCGGCGCGCGACTGCACCTCTTCCTCCGTCTCGCGGCGCGAATCGATCGTTTCGAGCGACTGGAGCAGCGCAGCGACTTGCGACGCGAGCGGCTGCAGCTGCTCGTGCAGGATGGCCATGTCGCCGAGCTGCCGCTGGGCATCGGTCAACTGTGTGGCCAGCGTGTCGCAGCGTGTGCGCAAGTCGTCGATCTCGCCGTGCCGCGCCAGCACTTCGGCGAGCCTGCCCTCGGCGTCGCTGGCGCTCTGCTGCAAAGTGCTGATGCGCGCGTCGAGGGCGCCGATGGATTGCAGGCGCTCGTGCACGCCCACGTGCCGCGTCTCGAGCCCGGCAGCGAGTTCGCCCGGGTGGGTGTCCGGCGCGCTGGCGTCGTCGTCCGCGGGCACGGTGCGGCGCAGCGCGACGTCCAGGCGCGCCTCGAGGTCGGCTTGCTTGCGTGCCATCTCGCCGGCCTGTGACATCAGCGTCTGATAGATCCTGACGAGGGCCTCAGTCACCTTGCCCTCGATCGGTGACCGGCCCACAGGATTGGCCTTCTCGACAAGCCCGCCCGTCAGGTCCAGCGAACACGCCGGGACCATGCGGCCGCCTGGCAGGTGGATTTCTTTCGAGTGAAACGACAGGCCGGATTCGACGAGCAGCGAAGCGAGCTGCGGCGAGACGAGCACTTCGCCGTCGCGCGCGCCTGCCGCCAGATCGCTGGCCTGTGCGATGCTGCGGTGGCTGATGCTCAGGCCGTCCTGGCCGTGCTCAGCCGGCTCC
>JBEBHW010000241.1:0-5804 GCA_040081145.1 Burkholderiaceae bacterium | reverse complement strand
TTCAGGGCATCACGATGACGAACAACGACCCGAGCTTCCACGGCTTGCGCAACTTTGCGCTGCTGTTCCAGGATGCGCGCTTGTGGGATTCGCTTCTGCACACGATCGGATTCACGGCGATTGCGCTGCCGCTGGAGTTGATTCTCGGTTTGCTCATGGCGCAGTTGTTCATCGACCACCTGCCGGGCCGGCAGGTCTTCGTCGCGCTGCTCGTGCTGCCGGTCGTCGTCTCGCCCATCGTCGCCGGCGCAACCTGGTCGCTGATGTTCGACAACCGTTTCGGCCCGATCAACCAGGTCATCGGCTGGTTCGTCGGCCACGAGGTGACTCTGCTCTGGACGATCGCGCCGAACCTGGTGTACCCGGCGATCCTCGCCGCCGAAGTCTGGCAGTGGACGCCTTTCATGTTCCTGCTGCTGCTCGCAGCCTTGTCGGCGGTCGACAAGTCACAGTTGGAGGCGGCAGAGATCGACGGCGCCGGCTACTGGCACAGCTTTTTCCGCATCGTCTTGCCCGCGATCTGGCCGGTGATGGCGGTGGCGATCCTGATTCGCGGCCTGGACCTGTTCCGCCTGTTCGACATCGTCTGGGTGCTGACGCGCGGTGGGCCGGGTACGAACACTGAAACGCTGTCGATCTTCACCTACGTGAAGGGCTTCCAGCAGTTCGAGACGAGTTACACCGCGGCGGTGGCGCTGCTCATCATCGTCGGGCTGTCGGTGGTCGTCTCGCTGGCGCTGCGGCGTGTCGAGTTGTCGCGATGAAACCCGCGCAGCGGCGCACCGTGAAGCTGGGACTGCGCTATGCCGCAGCCGTGCTGCTGATCGTCTTCTTCCTTTTCCCGCTCTATTGGCTGTTCATGATGTCGTTCAAGACGGCCGACGAGATTTACGCGTATCCACCCGTGTGGTGGCCGGCGGCGCTGCGCTTCGACAACTACCTCGTGCTGTTCAAGGACGGCGACGCGCGCAGCGTCTGGAACAGCCTCGTCGTCGCGACTCTGAGCACGTTCGCGGCGATGTTCCTCGGCACGCTCTGCGCGTACAGCATCGCGCGCTTCAAAACCGGCGGCGACCCACTCGCGAACTGGATCATCTCGCAGCGCATGGTGCCTCCAGTCGCGGTCGTATTCCCCATCTTCCTGCTCTATGTCTGGTTCCACGCGGTCGACACCTATCTCGGGCTGATCCTGCTTTACACCGCGTTCAACCTGCCCTACGTGATCTGGATGATGCGCGGCTACATCCTGGACATTCCCATCGCCTTGGAGCAGGCCGCACTGGTGGACGGCTACACACGTTGGCAGGTGCTGTTCAAGGTGGTGTTCCCGATGTGCCGCGCCGGCCTTTTCGCCACCGCCGTGTTCACCTTTGTCTTCGCCTGGAACGACTTCATCTTCGCCCTCGTGCTCACGCGCACCGAGGTGACGACGTACACGGTGCAGGTCACGCACTACTTCGGCGGCCAGTCGAACTTCTGGGGCAAGATTTCCGCGATGTCAGTGCTTGGCACGTTGCCGATCTTCATCGTCGTGGGTTACCTGCAGCGCTACCTGGTGCGCGGAATTTCGCTCGGCGCGGTGAAGGGTTAGAGGGTAAGAGGAAACAACGTGGCCGATCTGAAAATCTCCGCACTCCACAAGTACTACGGCACGATGCACGCCGTGCGCGGCATCGACCTGGAAATCCCGGCAGGCGAGTTCACCGTGCTCGTCGGCCAGTCGGGCTGCGGCAAGAGCACGCTGCTGCGCACCATCGCCGGGCTGGAAGACATCGGCAGCGGCAGCATCGAGATCGCCGGCGAGGTGGTGAACGACCTGCCGCCGCGCGAGCGCGATATCGCGATGGTGTTCCAGAACTACGCGCTCTACCCCTACATGACGGTGTACGACAACATTGGTTTCGGCCTGCGCGCGCGCAAGACGCCCAAACCCGAGATCGAGACCAAGGTACAGGCGGCGGCGAAGATGCTCGGCATTGACCACTTGCTCGACCGCCATCCGCGCCAGTTGTCGGGCGGCCAACTACAGCGCGTCGCGATCGGCCGAGCCATCGTGCGCAATGCGCGCCTGTATCTGTTCGACGAGCCGCTGTCGAACCTGGACGCGCAGCTGCGCGACGAGATGCGCAGCGAGATCAAGCGCCTGCATCAGGAACTCGGCAAGACGATGATTTACGTCACCCACGACCAGATCGAGGCGATGACGATGGCGGACCGCATCGTGCTCATGCGCGAAGGCCGCATCGAGCAACAAGGCGCGCCGCTGGACCTTTACGAACGCCCGGCGACGCGCTATGTGGCGGGTTTTCTCGGCTCGCCGGCGATGAACTTCATCGACACGCACCTCGTTTCGGGCGGCGACGGGCTCGCGCTGCGCCTGGCCGACGGCACTCGGCTGGCGCTGCCGCACGAGCGCCAGGATCGCTACGCCGCCGCGCGCGGCGCCGGCGCCGAACGCGCGTTGACGCTGGGCGTGCGCCCGGAGCACATCGTGCGCGCTCGCGAAGGCGATTCGCGAAGCGGCGTGGCGCGGATCTCCGCGGCGATGACCATCGTGCAACCCACCGGATCGCGCACCTACGGCACCTTCTTGCTCGGCGGCACGCACGCCGTGGCCGAACTGCACGCGCACGACATCCCGAAGCCGAACGACACCGTGCCCCTGGCCATCGACATGCACCGCATTGTTCTCATCGACCCGCAAACCCAACTCGTCCTCTAACGAATTGACGCAGGAGACACTCCCATGTCCGACCTATCACGCGCCGTCAAACACTGCGGCACCGAACAGCCCGACGTTCCCGGGCGCACCCTGCGCGCCGGGCCGATCGAAGTCGAGTTCGACAAGGGCCAGCTGCGCTACCTGAAAGTGAACGGCGTCGAGGTGCTGCGCGCCGTGGGCTTTCTGGTGCGCGACGAGAACTGGGGCACGTATGCGCCGCAGATCAGCGGCTTGACGATCGAAGAGACTCCCGAGCACTTTGTCGTCTCGTTCCACGCCGTGTGCAGCCGGCCGGGGCAGGAAATCGGATACGACGCGAAGATCACGGGCCGCGCGAGCGGCAAGCTCGAGTTCACGGGCGTGGCCACGCCGAAGACGGATTTTCTGACGGCGCGCACCGGCTTTGTCGTGCTGCACCCGCTGCAGGGAGTCGCCGGCATGCCGGTGCGCGTCGAGCATGTCGACGGCGAGGTCATCTACGCGCGGTTTCCGCCGCTCGTCGACCCGGTCCAGCCCTACCTCTCGATCCGCGAACTCACGCATGAAGTGAGCCCTGGGCTGATGGCGACGGTGCGCATGGAAGGCGACACCTTCGAGATGGAAGACCATCGCAACTGGACCGACGCGTCGTTCAAGACCTATGTGCGCCCGCTCGCGTTGCCGTGGCCCTACACGCTGCCCGCCGGCGAGGTGGTGAAGCAATCGATCACGCTCACGCTGGCCGGTACCGCAAGGGTGGCCAAGCGCGCGGCTGCGGGAGCGGGTATCGAACTGCGCCTGGGCGGCGCGTTGAAACAGAAGCTGCCGCCCCTGGGCCTGGGCGTTCCCGCTGAAGAAGCCGAGCACGCGCTAAAGCAGATCGAGTTGCTCAGAATCGCCGCCCCGCGCATCCTGCAATGCCACTACGACCCGCGGCGCCAGCATGGCCTGGCCGACCTCACCGCCTATCGGCGCCTCGCCGAACAGACCGGCGCCGACGTGGCGCTCGAGGTCGTCGTGCAAAGCGTCGATGCGTTTGCGGCGGAGTTGCAGGGTGTTGCCGCGCTCGTCAAGCAAGCTCGCCTCACGCTGTCAGCGATTTCCCTGTGCCCTGTGGGCGATTTGAAGTCGGTGCTGCCCGGCGGCGCACGCCCACCCGCACCGCAGCTCGATGCGCTCTACGCGGCGGCGCGACAGGCGTTCCCGGACGTCAGTTTGGGCGGCGGGATGTTCTCGTTCTTCACCGAACTGAACCGCAAGCGCGTTCCGACGCAAAAGCTGGACTTCGTCATGAACACGACGTGCCCGATCGTGCACGCCGCGGACGACCGCTCCGTGATGGAAACGCTCGAGGCCCTGCCGTTCCAGGTGAGCACCGCGCGCGCCTTCATCGGCAAGGCGAAGCACCGAATCGGCCCGAGCGCGATCGGCTGCCGAGACAACCCGCACGGTGCGACGTTCACGCCGAACCCGGACAATCAACGCATCTGCCTGGCGCAGATGGACCCGCGCATGCGCGGCGTGTTCGGCGCGGCGTGGATCCTCGGTTATGTGGCCACACTCACGCGCAGCGGCGTGGACGCGATCACGATCGGCGCGCCCACCGGGCCGCTGGGGATCATCTATCGCAAGACAGGCTACGTACAGCCCGGCTACGACGAACTCGCCGCGCCAGCCGTCTACCCGGCGTTTCACGTGGTCAGCGGCCTTAGCCGCGGCGCCGGCGCGACGCTCGTGGACGCGGCGTGTTCCAACCCGCAGAAAGTGCAATCCCTGGCGTACCGCGCCAAGGCCGGCGGAACCACGTTGTGGCTCGCGAACCTGACCGCGCAGAATCAGGAGGTGCAGATCGCAGGCAGCGCCAAGGGCGCGATGATCGGCGCGCTGCTGGACGAAACCAGTTTCGAACAAGCCACGACCCAGCCGCGCGAATTCCAGAAGTCCTGGCAGACGATGGGCCGGAGGATCACGCTCAAACCCTATGCGGTGGCGATCCTCGCCATCGCTGACTAACCAACCCGAAGGATCATGATGACCACCACCATCGCGCTGTTCGGCGCCGGCGGCAAGATGGGCGCACGCTTGTCGAAGAACCTGATGGGTTCCCCCTACCAGGTTCGTCACGTGGAGCCGGGCGCAGCGGGCCAGCAACGCCTGAAAGACGAACTGGGCCTCACGGCAGTGAGCGCCGACGCCGCGCTGGACGGCGCGAACGTCGTCATCCTTGCCGTTCCCGACACGCTGATCGGCAAGCTCGCTGCGGAGCTTTCGCCGAAGTTGAAGCCCGGCACGATGGTCATCACGCTCGACGCCGCAGCGCCCTTCGCAGGCCACTTGCCGGACCGCAAAGACCTGACCTACTTCGTCACGCACCCGTGCCACCCGTCGATCTTCAGCCCCGACGCGCACAAGGCCGGCGCGCCCGATTACTTCGGCAGCGCAGCGGCGCCGCAGGCCATCGTCAGCAGCTTGATGCAAGGGCCGGACGCGGCGTTTGCCCTGGGCGAAGCCATCGCCAAGCTGATCTACGCCCCCGTGCTGCGCGCGCACCGCGTGACGGTGGAGCAGATGGCGCTGCTCGAGCCGGGCCTGTCGGAAACCGTCTGCGCGACGCTGCTGGACACGATGCGCGAAGCGATGGATGAGGTCGTGAAGCGCGGTGTTCCCGCCGAATGCGCGCGAGATTTTTTGTTGGGTCACATGACGATTCTCTCGGCGGTGATCTTCAAGCAGATCCCGGGGCAGTTTTCCGACGCGTGCAACAAGGCCATCGTCAACGGCAAGCCGCGCCTCATGCGCGACGACTGGCTGAAAGTGTTCGACCGCGACGAGATCGCCGAGAGCATTCGGCGCATCACTTGAGTCTTCGCTGAGCCTGCCATGACCGAGCGCATCCACGCCGAGTACTGGCTGGAAACGCCCGATCACCCGCAGCGCGCGGCCGAGGTGATCGCCGGCGAGCAGTCGAGCGGCACCTTCCTCGCGCTCGCCAACGAAACGCCCGAACTGAAGGCTCGCGCCGGGGCGCGAATCGAGCGTCTCGACGTCATCGACACGGCAAGTGAGCCCAGTCTGCCGGGCCACTACAACTGCGGCAGCGTAT
>JBEBHW010000240.1:0-5809 GCA_040081145.1 Burkholderiaceae bacterium | reverse complement strand
GGGCCAGGTTATACAGGCGACGGGAAGGGGCGGGCGAGCCGCCCGCGGGCCAAGCGGGCGCGCCAAAGAAGAAGCCCTCGGCACTTTCGCGTCGAGGGCATCTGGCGCCGCTTGAATCGAGCGGCGTTTTGAACGTCAACGCCCCGCAGGCCAGGCGGGCCTGGCCTGCGGGGCGCTCAGCGTTGCATCAACGCACCTTGCCCGCCTTCCAGGCGTTCAGCAGCGTGTCGTAGGCGATCGTCTCGCCCTTGGGCTTTTCGTTGGCCAGCTTCTTCCATGGCGCGCCCTTGTCGGAGAGCCACTTCGCGGCGTCGCCCTTGGCGTTGAGCTTGGGCGGGCAGTTCGCCATGCCGGCGCGCTCGAGGCGCTCCATGACCTGGTCCATTTCCTCGGCCAGCGTGTCCATCGCCTGCTGCGGCGTCTTCTCGCCGGTCACGGCGACGGCGACGTTCTTCCACCACAGCTGCGCCAGCTTCGGATAGTCGGGAACGTTGCCGCCGGTGGGCGTCCACGCCACGCGCGCCGGGCTGCGATAGAACTCGACCAGGCCACCGAGCTTGGGCGCCAGATCCGTCATCGCTTGCGACTGGATGTCGGACTCACGAATCGGCGTCAGGCCGACGATGGTCTTCTTCAGCGACGTCGTCTTCGCCGTGATGAACTGCGCGTAAAGCCAGGCGGCTGCCGTCTTGTTCGCGTCGTGGTCCTTGAAGAAGGTCCACGAGCCGACGTCCTGGTAGCCGTTTTGCATGCCTTGCTTCCAGTACGGGCCGTTCGGGCCGGGGGCCATGCGCCACTTCGGCGTGCCGTCGGCGTTCACCACGGGCAGGCCCGCCTTGATCATGTCGGCCGTGAACGCGGTGTACCAGAAGATCTGCTGCGCGATCTGCCCTTGTGCGGGCACCGGACCGGCTTCGCCGAAGGTCATGCCGATGGCTTCCTTGGGTGAATACTTCTTCATCCAATCGACGTACTTGGTGAGTGCGTAGACGGCAGCGGGCGAGTTCGTCGCACCGCCGCGCGAGACCGATGCGCCGACCGGCGTGCACTTGTCGTCGCCGACGCGGATTCCCCATTCGTCCACCGGCAGGCCGTTCGGGATGCCGATGTCTGCCGTGCCGGCCATCGACAGCCAGGCGTCCGTGAAGCGCCAGCCGAGCGACGGATCCTTCTTGCCGTAGTCCATGTGGCCGTAAATCGGCTTGCCGTCGATCATCTTCACGTCGTTCGTGAAGAACGCGGCGATGTCTTCATACGCGCTCCAGTTGAGCGGCACGCCGAGTTCGTAGCCATACTTCTTCTTGAACTTCTCTTTCAGCTCGGGCAGCGCGAACAGGTCGGCGCGGAACCAGTACAGGTTCGCGAACTGCTGGTCAGGCAGCTGGTAGAGCTTCTTGTCGGGCGCGGTCGTGAAACTCGTGCCGATGAAGTCTTTCAGGTCCAGACCCGGATTCGTGAACTCCTTGCCTGTGCCTTCCATGTAATCCGACAGCGCGAGGATCTTGCCGTAGCGGTAGTGCGTGCCGATCAGGTCGGAGTCGCTGATCCAGCCGTCGTAGATCGACTTGCCGGACTGCATCGAGGTCTGCAGTTTCTCGACCACGTCGCCCTCTTGAATGAGGTCGTGCTTGACGGTGATGCCGGTGATTTCACTGAACGCCTTGGCGAGTGTCTTGCTTTCGTACTCGTGCGTCGTGATCGTCTCCGACACGACGGAGATTTCCGTCACGCCCTTTGCCTTGAGTTTGGCGGCGGCATCGATGAACCACTTCAGTTCAGCGGTCTGCGCTTCCTTGCTCAACGTCGACGGCTGGAATTCGCTGTCGATCCACTTCTTCGCGGCGGCTTCGCCGCCGCTGGCTGCCGGTGCCGCAGCCGACGCGGGAGCCGCTGCCGGTGCGGCGACCTTGGGCTCTTCCTTCTTTCCACAGGCGCTGATCGCAACAACGATCGCACTCAGCGTGGAGATGGCTATCAGTGAACGTTTCATTACTTTTCTCCTCTCGGGTTGGACATTGACATACTCATTTTCATTGAGACTCCTCTGACACTTCCCTCTCAACAAGATGACGCCGGCGGGGAAGAGTTTCCGGCTGTCGGTTTCAACCTTTGCGCATCACCAGCGCGAGCACCAGCATCGAGACGACGAAGCTGATCCAGATCGACGGCTCCGCGTCCATGCCGAACCAGCCCTTCATGCGCCCGCTCGAGGCGACAAACGCCAGGTTCACGTAGGCGGCAGCGAGCAGGCCGATGAAGAGCCGGTCACCGCGCGTCGTCGCGATCGGCAGAAAGCCCTTGCGCAGCACGGTGGGAGACTTCAACTCCCAAACCGTCATGCCGATCAACATCAGGACGATACAGGTAAAAAAGACCGCGACAGGCAGGGTCCAGGCCATCCAATTGAACATCTCCGCGCCCCCTCAGACTCGGCCCATCGCAAAACCCTTGGCGATGTAGTGGCGCACAAACCAGATCACGATCGCCCCGGGGATGATCGTCAGCACGCCCGCCGCGGCAAGAACGCCCCAGTCCATTCCTGAAGCGGATACGGTGCGCGTCATCGTCGCGACGATGGGCTTGGCGTTGACGCTCGTGAGCGTGCGCGCCATGAGCAATTCGACCCAGGAAAACATGAAGCAGAAAAACGCCGCGACGCCGACACCCGCCTTGATGAGCGGAATGAAGATCGTGACGAAGAAGCGCGGGAAGGAATAGCCGTCGATGTACGCCGTCTCGTCGATCTCGCGCGGGATTCCGCTCATGAAGCCCTCCAAGATCCACACCGCCAACGGCACGTTGAACAGCAGGTGAGCGAGCGCCACGGCGATGTGCGTGTCCATCAGGCCGAGCGTCGTGTAGAGCTGGAAGAAGGGCAGCAGGAACACGGCGGGCGGCGTCATGCGGTTCGTCAGCAGCCAGAAGAAGACGTGCTTGTCTCCGAGGAATGAGTATCGCGAGAAGGCGTACGCGGCAGGCAGCGCGACGAGCAGCGACACCACGGTGTTGATCGCCACATAGATCATGGAATTGATGTAGCCCGAGTACCACGACACGTCGGTGAAGATGGTCCGGTAGTGCGCGAGCGTGAACTCGCGCGGCCACAGGCTGAAGCCGCCGAGGATCTCCACGTTCGTCTTGAACGACATGTTGATCATCCAGTACACCGGCAGGATGGCGAACACGAGATAGAGCACGAGCAGGATCGTGCGTTTCCTAAAACGCCTGTCATCCATGGCCCGCCTCCTTGTCAGAGGTGCCCACACGCTGCATCCAGTTGTAGAGAATGAAGCAGAGCAGCAAGATGATGAGGAAGTAGATCAGCGAGAACGCCGCCGCCGGCCCCAGGTCGAACTGGCCTACGGCTTTTTGCGTCAGGTACTGGCTCAGGAATGTCGTCGAGTTGCCCGGGCCGCCGCCTGTGAGCACGAATGGCTCGGTGTAGATCATGAAGCTGTCCATGAAACGCAGCAGCACGGCGATCATCAGCACGCCCCGCAGCTTGGGAAGCTGGATGTAGCGAAACACGGCGAACTTGGACGCGCCGTCGATGCTCGCCGCCTGGTAGTAGGCGTCGGGGATCGCGCGCAGGCCCGCGAAGCAGAGCAGGGCGACGAGCGGCGTCCAGTGCCACACGTCCATCAGCAGCACGGTGAGCCAAGCGTGCGTCGGGTTGCCCGTGTAGCTGTACTCGATGCCCATGCCTTTGATCGCGGCGCCCATCAGGCCGATGTCGGCACGGCCGTAAATTTGCCAGATCGTGCCGACGACGTTCCACGGAATCAGCAGCGAAATCGCGAGCAGCACGAGCACCAGCGACGAGCGCGCGCCCTTGGCGGGCATGCTCAGCGCCAGGGCGATGCCGAGCGGTATTTCGACGAGCAGTACCGACAGCGAAAAGACCATCTGGCGCCAGAGCGCGCCTTGCAAGTCGTCGTCGCGCATCACCGACTTGAACCACTCGGTGCCCACAAAAACGCGCCGCTCGGGCGAGATGATGTCCTGCACCGAATAGTTGACCACCGTCATGAGCGGCAGCACGGCGGAAAATGCGACGCACAGCACGACCGGCAGGATCAGCAGCCACGCCTTTTGATTGACGGGCTTCATGCGCTTGTCGCCTCTTCGATGAGACGCTCGTCGGCGTAGTAACACGTGTGCGCGCCGAGCAAGCCGAGCCAGACCGATTCGCCGACGCGCGGGATCGCCTGGCCGACCGCCAGACGCATGCGCACAAGCTCGGTGCCCGGGCCCGAGGCGGGACCGACACGCGCGCTGACGAGCCAATACGTGCCAATGTCTTGCACTTGCAGCACCGTCGCCGGGACCGCGCCTGCGGCGTTGGCTTGCGCCAGGGCCACATATTCAGGCCGGATTCCGAGCGTGAAGGCATCGACGGCGCGCGACACGCCGCTCGGCGCTGCAAAAGTGCAGCCGGCAACTTCGAAACCCGCCGCATTGCGCCGCGCCGGCAGGAAATTCATTCCCGGCGAGCCGATGAAGTGGCCTACAAAAGTGTGCGTGGGCCGCTCGAAGAGTTCCGACGCCGTGCCGATTTGCACGGCGCGGCCGCGTGTCATCACGATCACCTGTTCGGCAAACGTGAGCGCTTCGATCTGGTCGTGCGTGACGTAGATCAGTGTCAGCTTCAATTCGTGGTGGATCTGCTTGAGCTTGCGCCGCAGTTGCCATTTGAGGTGCGGGTCGATCACCGTCAGCGGCTCGTCGAAGAGCACAGCGCAGACGTCTTCGCGCACCAGGCCGCGGCCGAGCGAAATCTTCTGCTTCGCGTCCGCCGCCAGCCCGGCGGCGCGCGAATCGAGCTGGCCGCTCAGCTCCAGCATTTCGGCGATCTTGGCGACACGCGGTTTGATCTTGTCAGCGGCCACACCGCGGTTGCGCAGCGGAAACGCCAGGTTCTCGGCGACGGTCATCGTGTCGTAGATCACCGGGAACTGGAACACCTGGGCAATGTTGCGCTGTTGCGGCGTGCGCGCCGTCACGTCGACGCCGTCGAAACGCACGCTGCCCGTGGAAGGCGTGACGAGGCCCGAAACGATGTTGAGCAGCGTCGTCTTGCCGCAGCCCGAAGGACCGAGCAAGGCATATGCGCCGCCGTCGTTGAACGTCATCTTCAGCGGCAGCAGCGCGTAGTCGTCATCGCCGCGCGGGTGCGCCTTGTAGGCATGGGCGAGGTCAAGCTCGATGCGCGCCATCTCAGCCCCCTGCCGCTTTCGCGCCCTGCGGCGCGCTGAGCAGCATGCCTTCGTCGTCAAAGACGTGCACTTGCTGTGGGCTCAGGTACAGCGTGATCGACTCGCCCAAGCCAAAGCTGTGCACGCCGCCGAGCTGGGCGACGACTTCGCCCACACCGGCGGCGACGTGCACGAAGGTGTCGGAGCCGGAAATTTCAGCGAGTTCCACGCTGCCGGGAAGTGCGACGTCGCCGTCTCGGCGCTGCACGCGCAGGCCGTTGGCGCGCACGCCCACGGTGAGCGTGCGGCTGGCGCGTGCTGGCAGGGTCAACGAAAGGTGCAATCCTGCGGCCAGCGCTACGCCACCCGGCACCGCGGTGCCCGCCAGCAGATTCATCGGCGGGTCGCTGAAGGCGCGAGCCACACGAATCGAGCGTGGCCGGTGGAACACTTCGGCGGTTGGCCCGTATTGCAGCAACTCGCCGGCATCCAGCACCGCGGTGTGGCCGCCGAGCAGCAAGGCCTCGGTCGGCTCCGTCGTCGCGTAGACGACGGTCGATTCGCCGCTCGCAAAAAGCGCGGTGAGTTCGTCGCGAAGTTCTTCGCGCAACTTG
>JBEBHW010000239.1:0-5813 GCA_040081145.1 Burkholderiaceae bacterium | reverse complement strand
GGCGGGGGCGGCTTCAATGCGCCGTCGCACGCAGCGTTCGCGGTTTCCGGCTTCCAGCTGGCGTCACGCCAACAGTATTCGCCTGAGCCGTTTTTCCAGACAAGGCCGTTCGGATTGACCCACTGGTCCACACCCGATGACTGGGCAAACGCGCCAGACACCGATGCAGTGAGCGCAGCGGATGCAAACAGCGATGCCACCTGATTCAGTTTCTTCATGGTTCTCCTCTCGAGGAATGGCGCAGTGGTGTCCTGCTGATCGTCTTGGTCGGATCTCGGGTTGAAGCTGATAACCCCCCAACTGCGGGGGCTGACAACCGGAGGCGGATTGTGCCATAGGGACCCGCCCATCGCACTTAGAATCGCGTCGCGTCAGCCGGACCGACCCGGCGACGCCGCTCCTCGCATCGCCTGCGCCTCGCACTTCACTCCCCCCGCATGACCCAATTCGCCAAGGAAACCCTGCCCATCAGCCTCGAAGAGGAGATGCGGCGCTCATACCTCGACTACGCGATGAGCGTGATCGTCGGGCGCGCCCTGCCCGATGCACGCGACGGGCTCAAGCCCGTGCACCGGCGCAGCCTGTTCGCGATGCACGAACAGAACAACGACTGGAACCGCCCCTTCAAGAAGAGCGCGCGCATCGTCGGCGACGTGATGGGCAAGTATCACCCGCACGGTGACAGCGCGATCTACGACACCATCGTGCGCATGGCTCAGCCGTTTTCGCTGCGCCACATGCTGGTCGACGGGCAAGGCAATTTCGGCTCGGTCGACGGCGACAACCCGGCAGCGATGCGCTACACCGAGATCCGCCTGTCGAAGATCGCGCATGAAATGCTCGCCGACATCGACATGGAGACAGTCGATTTCGGCCCGAACTACGACGGCTCGGAGAAAGAGCCGCTGGTGCTCCCAGCGCGGCTGCCCAACTTGCTGGTCAACGGGTCTTCCGGAATTGCCGTGGGTATGGCGACGAACATCCCGCCGCACAACCTCAACGAGGTGATCGACGCCTGCCAACATTTGTTGAAGAACCCGCAGGCGGGTGTGGACGAACTGATGGAAATCGTCCAAGCGCCCGACTTCCCGACGGCCGGGATCATCTACGGACTGAGTGGCGTGCGCGACGGTTACCGCACCGGGCGCGGCAAGATCGTGATGCGCGCCAAGTGCCACTTCGAAGACATCGACAAAGGCCAGCGCCAGTCGATCATCGTCGACGAAATTCCCTACCAGGTGAACAAGAAGAGCCTGCTCGAGCGCATCGCCGAGCTGGTGCACGAGAAGAAGATCGAGGGCATCAGCCACATCCAGGACGAGTCCGACAAATCCGGCATGCGCGTCGTGATCGAACTCAAGCGCGGCGAGGTGCCCGAGGTCGTGCTGAACAATCTTTACAAGCAGACGCAACTGCAAGACACGTTCGGCATGAACATGGTTGCGCTGATCGACGGCCAGCCCAAGCTCTGCAGCTTGCGCGATCTGGTCTCGATCTTCCTCGAGCACCGCCGCGAAGTCGTGACCCGGCGCACCGTGTTCGAGCTGCGAAAGGCACGCGAACGCGGCCACGTGCTCGAAGGCCTGGCGGTGGCGCTGGCCAACATCGACGAATTCATCGCGACGATCAAGGCGTCGCCGACGCCGCCGCTGGCCAAGTCGGCGTTGATGAGCAAGAGCTGGGACTCGGAAATGGTGCGCGAGATGCTCGCCCGCGCCGAGACGCAGACCCCTGGCGGGCGCAGCGTTTTCCGCCCCGCGGGACTGGACGCCGCCTTCGGCTTGCAGGCTGACGGGCTGTACCGTTTGTCTGACGAGCAGGCCGGCGAAATCTTGCAGATGCGCCTGCAGCGTTTGACCGGCCTGGAGCAGGACAAGATCGTCGGCGAGTACAAAGAGGTGATGGCCGAGATCGCCGACCTGATCGACATCCTGAACACGCCCACGCGCGTGACGACGATCATCAGCGATGAGCTCAGCGCGATCAAGCTCGAGTTCGGTCAGACCAAGCTGGGTGCGCGGCGCAGCCAGATCGAGCCCAACGCCCAAGACCTCGGCACCGAAGACCTGATTCAGCCCACCGACATGGTCGTGACGCTGTCGCACACCGGTTACATCAAGAGCCAGGCGCTCTCCGAATACCGCGCGCAGCGCCGCGGCGGGCGCGGCAAGCAGGCGACGCAGACCAAGGAAGACGATTGGGTCGAGCAGCTCTTCATCGCCAACACGCACGACAACATCCTGTGCTTCACGAACCGCGGGCGCGTCTATTGGCTGAAGGTATGGGAAGTGCCGCAAGGCTCGCGCAATTCGCGCGGCCGCCCCATCGTCAACATGTTCCCGCTGCAGGCCGGCGAAAAGGTCAATGTCGTGCTGCCGCTCACGGGCGAGGCGCGCAGTTTCCCGGCAGAGCTGTTCGTCTTCATGGCCACCGCGCAGGGCACGGTGAAGAAGACCGGCCTGAACGAATTCAGCAACCCTCGCAAGGCCGGCATCATCGCGGTGGATCTGGACGACGGCGATTTTCTGATCGGCGCGGCGCTCACTGACGGCCACCATGACGTGATGCTGTTCAGCGACGGCGGCAAGGCAGTGCGCTTCGACGAAGACGATGTGCGCGGCATGGGCCGCCAGGCGCGTGGCGTGCGCGGCATGATGCTCGACGTCGGGCAGAGCGTGATCGCGATGCTCGTTGCCGAAGACGAAACGCAGAGCGTGCTCACCGCCACCGAAAACGGCTACGGCAAGCGCACCAGCATCGTCGAGTACACGCGCCACGGGCGCGGCACGAAAGGCATGATCGCGATCCAGCAGACACCACGCAACGGCAAAGTCGTCGCCGCCACGCTCGTGCGGCCCGACGACGAAATCATGCTCATCACGGACCGCGGCGTGCTGGTGCGCACGCGGGTCTCCGAGATCCGCGAACTCGGCCGCGCCACCCAGGGCGTGACGCTGATTGCGCTGGACGACGGCACCAAGTTGATCGGGTTGCAGCGCATCGTCGAGAACGACGCGAATGGCGGCGCCGACGACAACGGCGACCCCGGCGGCGAAGCTGCCCAAGACCCACCCAGCCCCGAAGGCGCTTGAACCGCATGCGCTGCATGGCAGGTGCGGGGCGGGGTGCAGTGCGTGCGAGAATTTGCCCTCGCCATGGCTGACCCACTCCACGCGCCTGCTCTTGCGTCTTCACCAGTGTCCTCTGCCGCACCCCGCATTGCGCCTGTGGCGCCGCAAGCCGACTTGGCGGCGTTGCGCGCGCAGATCGACGCCATCGACAACCGGCTGCTCGGCCTGTTGAACGAGCGCGCGGCGCTCGCGCTCGCGATCGGCGAGATCAAGCGCAGCGAAGGGTCGGTCGCGTTCCGCCCGGAGCGCGAGGCGCAAGTGATGGCGACGCTGCGCAGCGCCAACCCCGGGCCGTTGCACTCCGAAAACGTCGCCCCCATTTGGCGCGAAATCATGTCGGCGTGCCGCGCTTTGGAAACCCCCACACGCGTCGCGTTTCTCGGGCCCGCGGGAACGTTCAGCGAAGAGGCGTCGCTTGCGTTCTTCGGCTCGGCGATCGTCAAGCTGCCGTGCGCCAACTTCGACGAAGTGCTGCACGCCGGCGTCACGGGCGCAGCCGACTTTGCGGTCGTGCCGGTGGAGAACTCCACCGAAGGCGTGGTGACGCGTTCGCTCGATTTGTTCCTCACGACGCCGCTGTTCATCATCGGCGAAACCAGCTTGCTCGTGCGCCACAACCTGCTGCGCGCCGAGAATTCCCTGGACGGGGTGAAGGCAGTGTGTGCGCACCCGCAGGCGCTCGCCCAATGCCACGCCTGGTTGACGAACCACCTGCCGCACGCCGAGCGCCGCCCGGCAGCGAGCAACGCCGAGGCGGCGCGTCTGGCGAGCCTGGACCCCACACTTGCGGCGATTGCCAGCACACGCGCCGGCGCCGAGTTCGGCCTGCACGTCGTCGCCCCGGCGATCCAGGACGAAGCGCACAACCGCACGCGCTTCGCGATCCTCGCGCACCCAGACCGGCAGCCGCGCCCGCAGGCGTCGGGCAACGACTGCACGAGCCTCGTCGTGTCGGTGACGAACCGGCCCGGCGCGGTGCACGACATGCTCGTGCCGCTGAAAAGGCACGGCGTCTCGATGAGCCGCTTCGAGTCGCGCCCGGCGCGCTCCGGCCAGTGGGAGTACTACTTCTACATCGACATTCAAGGTCACCCCGACCAGCCCGCGGTCGCCGCAGCGTTGCAGGAACTGCGCGATGTGTGCGCGTTCTTCAAGTTGCTCGGCACCTACCCGATCGACACCCACTGACCGCTTCTCGCACAAGCCCGCCCATGTTCAATCAACTCGGTGTGATCGGCTGCGGCCTGATGGGCGGCTCATTCGCCCTGGCGCTCAAGCGCGCCGGCCTGGTGAATCGCGTCATCGGTTACAGCAAGTCGCCCAGCACGACGGAGAAGGCAAAGAAGCTCGGCGTCATCGACATCGCCGCCGAATCGGCGCTGCTCGCCGTGTCGGGCTCGGACATCGTGCTCATTGCGGTTCCCGTGGCGGCCACTGAAGCGACGTTTCGCGCGATCCGCCACCTCGTTGAGCCCGGCGTGCTGTTCATGGACGTGGGTTCGACCAAGCGCGACGTCGTCGACGCGGCGCGGCGCGTCCTCAAGGAGCGCATCACATCCTTCGTTCCGGCGCACCCGATCGCCGGCAAGGAGGCTGGTGGCGTGTCGCACGCCGACGCCGGGCTTTACAACGGCAGGCAGGTGATCCTCACGCCGCTGCCGAGCACGAACGCCGAATTGCTGCAAAAGGCGACCGACGTCTGGGCCGCGATCGGTTCGCAAGTGCTGCGCATGACGCCGGAGAATCACGACGCCGCGTTCGCCGCGGTGAGCCACCTGCCGCACGTGCTCGCCTTCGTCTATTTCAACTCGATCGCCGGCCAGGTTGCCGGGCGCGATTACTTGTCGCTCGCCGGGCCGGGGTTTCGCGACTTCACGCGCATCGCCGCGAGCGACCCGCTCGTGTGGCGCGACGTGCTGATGTCGAATCGCGAAGAGGTGCTCAAACAATCGGAGCGTTTCCGGCGCGAGCTCGAAGCGTTGGAGAATTCTTTGAAAGCCGGCAATGCCGATGCGATCGAAGCGCAGATTCGCAGCGCCTCGGAGGGGCGTGCCGGCTGGCAGCTGAGCAACCCGAAGTCGGGCACGCAGCGCTGAAGTCGCGCGACACCCGAACCCCGTTGCATCACTTTGCGCGTCAGCGCATGAATTCAATCCCGTTCATCGACATTCCGGCGCTGCGATCTGCCGCCGGCACAGTGCGCCTGCCGGGGTCCAAGAGCATCTCGAACCGGGTGCTCTTGCTCGCCGCGCTCGGCAGCGGCGTGACGCGGATTCACGACGTGCTCGAGTCCGACGACACGCGCGTCATGCTCGCCGCCTTGGTGGCCCTGGGTTGCGAGGTTCAGACCCAGGACGGAGTCGTGACTGTGCACGGCCTCGCCGGTCGCCTGCGCACGCGCAGCGCCCAGCTGTTTCTCGGCAACGCCGGCACGGCGATGCGCCCCTTGTGCGCTGCGCTCGCGGTGATGGCAGCGACCCAGGGGGGCTCGTTCGAACTCAGCGGCGTGCCGCGAATGCACGAGCGACCCATCGGCGACCTCGTCGACGCGCTCACCCAGCTCGGCTGCAACGTGCAATGGCTGGGGCAGATGGGCTATCCGCCGCTGCGCGTCGGTTCTGCCGACGCAACGCTTCGTGAAGGCAGTGCGGCTACGGCGCTTCGCACCGCGATTCCCATCCG
>JBEBHW010000238.1:0-5866 GCA_040081145.1 Burkholderiaceae bacterium | reverse complement strand
GCTTGGTGCCGGTGATGACGGGGATGCCTTTCAGTTGATTGCGATAGCGAGCCGGGTCTTCGCCGCCCTCTCCCGTATTGCTCTTGCCACCGATGCGGTTCATCGCCACGGCGAGCGTCGTGTGGGCTTCCGTGGAAATAGACCCGAGCGACATCGCACCCGTGGCGAAGCGTTTGACGATTTCTGCGGCAGGCTCGACCTCGTCCATCGGGATCGCCTTGGCCGGGTCGATTTTGAATTCGAACAACCCGCGCAGCGTCATGTGCCGCTGCGACTGGTCGTTGATGAGTTGCGCGTATTCCTTGTAGGTGTCGTAGCGGTTCGCGCGCGCGCTGTGCTGCAGTTTGGCGATCGCGTCGGGCGTCCACATGTGTTCTTCGCCCCGCACGCGCCAGGCGTATTCGCCGCCTGCGTCAAGCATGGTGTTCAGCAGCGGGTCTTCACTGAATGCTGCCGAGTGCATGCGGATTGCTTCTTCGGCAACTTCGAAAACGCCGATGCCGCTCACCTGGCTCGCCGTGCCGCGGAAAAACTTCTGGACGAACTGTGCTTCAAGGCCAATCGCCTCGAACAATTGAGCGCCGCAATACGACATGTAGGTCGAAACGCCCATCTTCGACATGATTTTCGACAGACCCTTGCCGACCGCCTTGACGTAGTTGGCGGTCACCTTGTCGGCGCCTAAGTCGCCCGGCAACTCTCGGTGCAGCGCCTGCAGCGTTTGCATCGCCAGGTAGGGATGCACCGCTTCCGCGCCGTAGCCTGCAAGAACGGCGAAGTGATGGACTTCACGTGCCGACCCGGTTTCCACGACGAGCCCGGCTGTCGTGCGCAAGCCCTCGCGGATCAGGTGTTGGTGCACGGCAGACAGGGCGAGCGGCGCCGGAATCGCGACATGGTCGCGGTCCATCTTTCGATCGCTGACGATCAAGATGTTGTGGCCGCTGCGGATGGCGTCGACGGCTTCGGCGCACAGCGAGGCGAGTTTCGCCTCCACGCCTTCGTCGGCCCAGAGCAAGGGATAGGTGATGTCGAGTTCGTAGCTCTTGAACTTGGCAGCGGTGTGCTGTTCGATTCCGCGCAGTCGCGCCATGTCTTCAAAGTCGAGAATAGGCTGCGGCACCTCCAGGCGCATGGGAGGATTCACCGCGTTGATGTCGAGCAAGTTCGGCTTGGGGCCGATGAACGACACGAGCGACATGACGATGGCTTCGCGGATCGGGTCGATCGGTGGGTTCGTCACCTGCGCGAAGAGCTGCTTGAAGTAGTTGTAGAGGGGTTTGTTCTTGTCCGACAGAACCGCCAGCGGCGTGTCGTTGCCCATCGAGCCGATCGCTTCTTCACCGGCCGCCGCCATGGGGCTCAGCAGGAATTTGAGGTCTTCCTGGGTGTAGCCGAACGCTTGTTGGCGGTCGAGCAACGGTTCGGCGAAGGTGCTGCTGTCGGCTAGTGGGGATACGTCTTCGAGCTTGATTCGCACCGCGTCGGTCCACTGCCGATAGGGTTTGGCCGACGCGAACTGGTTCTTCAGTTCCTCGTCGTCGACGATGCGGCCCTGGTCCAGGTCGATGAGAAGCATCTTGCCCGGCTGCAGGCGCCACTTCTTGATGATCTTGCTCTCGGGGATGGGCAGGACGCCAGCTTCGGAGGCCATCACGACCAGGTCGTCGTCGGTGACGATGTAGCGTGCCGGGCGCAAGCCGTTGCGGTCGAGCGTCGCACCGATCTGGCGGCCGTCAGTGAACACCATAGACGCCGGGCCGTCCCATGGCTCGAGCATTGCCGCGTGGTATTCGTAGAAGGCACGGCGCCGCTCGTCCATCGTCGTGTGCTGCTCCCACGCCTCGGGGATCATCATCATCATGGCGTGGGCGAGCGGGTAGCCGCTCATCGTCAACAACTCCAGCGCGTTGTCGAATGTGGCGGTGTCGCTCTGGCCTTCGAAGCTGATCGGGTAGAGCTTCGTCAGGTCGTCGCCGAGCACGGGCGACTTCATCACGCCCTCGCGGGCACGCATCCAGTTGAAGTTGCCCTTCACGGTATTGATTTCGCCGTTGTGCGCGACCATCCGGTAGGGGTGCGCCAGGGGCCACTCGGGGAAGGTGTTGGTCGAGAAGCGCTGGTGCACCATTGCAAGTGCCGACACGACACGCGGGTCCGCCAAGTCCTTGAAGTACTTTCCCACCTGGTCGGCGAGCAGCAGGCCCTTGTAGATGATCGTGCGGCAGCTCATGCTGGGCACGTAGTACTCGCGGCTGTGCGTCAGTTTCAACGCCTGGATCGCGCTGGATGCGGTCTTGCGAATCACGTAGAGCTTGCGCTCCAGCGCGTCGGGCACGATCACATCCGGCCCGCGGCCGATGAAGATTTGCCGCATCACCGGCTCTTTGGTTCGTACCGTGGGCGACATCGGCAACTCGGCGTCGACGGGGACGTCTCGCCAGCCGAGCAACACCTGGCCTTCGGCCTTCACTGCGCGCTCTAACTCCTGCACGCACGCCAAGCGCGATGCATGTTCCTTGGGCAGGAAGATCATTCCTACGCCGTACTCGCCGGGGGCGGGAAGGTGCACGCCCTGCGCTGCCATTTCCGCGCGGAAGTACTCGTCGGGGATCTGGATCAGGATGCCGGCACCGTCGCCCATCAGCTTGTCGGCGCCGACCGCACCGCGATGATCGAGGTTCTCCAGGATCTTCAAGCCTTGCGCGACGATGTGATGCGCCTTGTGGCCTTTGATGTGCGCGACGAATCCGACGCCACAGGCGTCGTGTTCGTTGGCCGGGTCGTAAAGCCCCAGCGCCTTCGCGGCGGTCAACTCTTCTGGGGTGGCGGCCGCAGCGGCGGGTGGGGGCATGGCAACTCTCCGAGAACTTCATTCGAAACGGCTCGAAGAATACTGCGCCGCAGCAAACCGTTCAAGGAAAATATGGATTTGTATGTCCCTAATTAAATCGCGAATGGTCTGACGCCAATCTATTTGGGGACAGACCGAGCTTTCGAGGAGATTGGGTGCCCAGCGCGTTTTGCCGCCGGGCGGCCACGCCTGCCCGGCCGAACCCTCCGCTTCACGAGTCGGGCCATGGCGTCTGCAAAGGTCGGAGGGCCTGCCGCCCACCCGGACCGCGCCGCAGCCTCCAAAGCGTCGATCCGTGCCTGCGCAAGCGGGATTCGGAGGAGGCGCTCGCAGACTGCCTCCCGCTCGAAGGGCGTATTGCCCAGCGCCCACAGCTGGGGGTGGTCGGCAAGCCCGGGAATCGACCTGAGTCCGGTGTGGTGCGCCGCACTGGACCAGGGCCACTCGTCGGCCCGCTGCACGAGCCCGAGCTGCACCGGTGCCGCCTCGACAAAACGCAGGCATTCGACGAAGTGCGTTTCGGCGTCGATCACCGCCGCGTGAAATCGGCCGTCCCACAATCGGCCGCTTCGATCGTGGCGCCGGTTGTATGCGGCGACGAAGCGGCGCCCGGCGGCCTGCAACATGCTGCCCAGAGCCGAAGCATGGCGGGGCGTGACCAGCAAGCGAACTTGCGTCGGCAGCAAGGCAAAGGCGTGGAGCTCAACCCGCGCCAGCGCTGCGGCCTCGCGCAGGTGTGCAAGGTAGGTGTGATTGTCCGCAGCGTCGGCGAGAACCGTCTCAGCGCCAAACGCGCGCTGGATCACCAGGTGCGCTTGATCGGCAATGCACAGCCGGGCCATTCGGGCCATTCGCGCAACTCTCCTCGACCGCCCCGGGATCCGATTGCGTCAGCCGCAATGGGCTTCGATGACGTCGATCACCAATTGGTCCGGGACCGCGCGCACGGCCGCGCGCCCGGGCGCATCGATGACGACAAAGCGCATCTCGCCGCCTTCGGCCTTCTTGTCGAGCCGCATCAATTCGAGGTAGCGGTTCGCGCCCAAAGCCGGCCCTCGCTGGGGTAGCCCTGCGGCGCCAATCAAGCGCTGCAGCCGCCGCGCATACGCCGCATCGATGAGGCCCAGGCGTGCCGACAAGTCGGCCGCCATCACCATGCCGCAGCCGACGGCCTCGCCGTGCAGCCACTGACCATGGCCGAGCCCGGTTTCGATGGCGTGGCCGAAAGTATGGCCGAAATTGAGGATCGCGCGAAGGCCCGCTTCGCGCTCGTCGCGGCCCACCACGCTGGCTTTGATCTCGCACGAGCGCCGAACCGCCCATTGCACCGCCGCCGGATCACGCGCGAGCAGTTCGGCGAGATGCTCTTCGATCCAATCGAGGAACCGCGCGTCGGCGATCGGCGCGTACTTGATGACTTCGGCCAGTCCCGCGACAACTTCGCGTTGCGGCAGCGAAGCCAAGGTATCAATGTCGGCAACCACGCGCAGCGGCTGGTAGAAGGCGCCGATCATGTTCTTGCCGGCGGGGTGGTTGATGGCCGTCTTGCCGCCCACTGACGAATCAACTTGGGCAAGCAGGGTCGTCGGCACCTGGACATAGGCAATGCCGCGCATGTAGCAGGCCGCGGCGAAGCCGGCGACGTCGCCGACCACGCCTCCGCCCAGCGCGAACAGGAGCGTCTTGCGGTCGCATCCCGCGCCGAGCAGGGCGTCGAAGATCGAGTTTGTTGTCGCCCAGTCCTTGTGCGCCTCGCCCGCGGGCAGTTCGATCAAGAGCACCTTGGCGTACTGCCTCGAAAGCGACGCCTTCAAGCGCCCGGCATAGAACGCAGCGACGTTTGAATCGGTGACGATGGCGACGGTCGCCGCCTGCGGCAAACCGTGCCAGCTGGACGACTCGTCAAGGAGACCCGCACCGATGACGATGTCATAGCCGCGCTCGCCAAGATCGATGGGAACGCGCACACCAGGCACTACCGAAGAGATCATTCGCAGAGTTTAGGGGCAGGATTGTTCAGATCATCCGCCGCGGCGCCGGTGGACGGCACCAACCCGGCCAGCTCGAGTTGCATGGCCACCATGTTGACAAGGGTGTGCACGGAGGGCCGGCCGGTCTCGATGATGAAGCGTGCCGTCGAACGGTACAGCGGGTCGCGCTCGGCGTGCAAATCGCGCAGCTTGCGCAACGGGTCAGCGACCTGAAGCATCGGCCGATGCGTATCGTGGCGCAAGCGCCGGAACAATTCCTCGGGCGTGGAGCGCAAATACACCACCGTCGTATGGTCATGCAGATTGCGTCGGTTGGCCTCGCGCAACACCGCGCCGCCGCCGGTGGCGAGCACGCCCTGGGGGTTCAAGACCAAATCGGCCAGAACGTTCTGTTCGACGTCGCGAAACCGGGCTTCGCCTTCGCGCTCGAAGAACACGCGAATCGAGCAGCCCAGGCGCCGCTCGATTTCGACGTCGGCGTCGAAAAATCGAAGGCCCAGGTTGCGCGCGAGATGGCGGCCGACGGTGGACTTGCCTCCGCCGGGCATCCCGACCAAGGAGATCAGCATGCCCGAGTCTAACTTTGGGGATCGCGCCTCGGCGCTCCGGCACCCACTCCCGGAGCGGGCGCAAACCGACCGCGCCCCTGTCAAGTCGAGTTCAGCGTGCCGCTGTCTTGTCGGTCACGACCTTCGGCGTGAGGAAGATCAGCAGTTCCGTCTTGTTCGTGCTCTTGGTGCGAGTCTTGAAAAGATTTCCAAGGATCGGAATGTCGCCGAAGAACGGGACCTTGGTCGTGTCTTCCCGTTCGCGCTGTTCGAAGATGCCGCCGATCACCACTGTGCCGCCGTTGTCGACCAGCACCTGGGTCTTGACGTGTTTGGTGTCGATCGCGAAGCCCGCGGCAGTGACGCGGCCGACACTGTCCTTCGTGACATCGACATCCAGGATGACGTTGCCTTCGGGGGTAATTTGCGGCGTGACCTCGAGCTTGAGGTTGGCCTTGCGGAACTGCAGCGCG
>JBEBHW010000001.1:0-24393 GCA_040081145.1 Burkholderiaceae bacterium | reverse complement strand
GGTGGACCCTGGGCGCCAGCGCACCGCGCTGGCTGGTGCTGGCGACGCGCCAGATCGCGGCGCGGCCGGCGTTTGCCGTCGTCCAGGTGTCGGCGCTGAGCGTGGGCCTGCTCGCCCTGGTGCTGCTGGTGCTGCTGCGCACGGATCTGATCGCGAGTTGGCGCCAGGCGACGCCGGCCGACGCGCCGAACCGCTTCGTCATCAACATTCAACCCGAACAGGGCGATGCGTTTCAGCAGCAGTTGCGCGACGCTGGTGTGGCGAAGTTCGACTGGTTCCCGATGATCCGCGGCAGGCTCGTCGCGATCAACGGCAAGACCGTGGTGCCCGACGACATGCTGGACGCCCGCGCGAAACGCCTGCTCGATCGCGAGTTCAACCTCAGCCACGGCGCCGCATTGCCCGAGCACAACCAGGTGAGCGCGGGGCGCTGGAGCGGCGACGAAGCCGGCGCGGTGAGCGTGGAAGACGGCCTGGCGCAGACGCTGCAGCTCAAGCTCGGCGACACGCTGCGCTTCGACATCGCCGGCGCGATGACGGAGGGGCGCATCACGAGTCTGCGCAAGGTCGACTGGAGCTCGATGCGCGTCAACTTCTTCGTCATCATTCCGCGCGCCAAATTGCCCGAACTGCCCGCGACTTACATCGCCGCGTTTCGCGCGCCCGCCACGGCGGGTTTCGACAACGCGCTGTCGCGCAATTTCCCGAACATCACGAACGTCGACGTGTCGGCGTCGATCGCGCAGGTGCAGCGTGTGCTCGACCAGGTGGTGCGCGCCGTTGAATTCCTCTTCGGCTTCACGCTGGCTGCGGGGTTGGTGGTGCTGTTCGCTTCGGTGAGCGCGACGCGTGAAGCGCGGACGCGCGAATTTGCCGTGATGCGCGCGCTCGGGGCCAGTGGCAAGTTGCTCGCCCAGGTGCAGCGCGCCGAGCTTCTCGGCGTCGGTGCCCTGGCCGGCGTGCTGGCCTCGCTCGCGGCGATTGCGGTGGGCTGGGCGCTGGCGCGCTACGTCTTCGAGTTCAGCTGGAACGCCTCGGCGTGGGTGCCACTGATCGGCGCCGTGACGGGCGCCCTGCTCGCGCTCGCAGCGGGCTGGTGGGGGTTGCGCGAAGTGCTGCGCCGGCCGGTGATCGAGACGCTGCGGCGCGCGGCGCAGGAGTAGCCCCGGCAGCGGTTTCGGCGACGATCTGTCATCCCGGATTTCGCCGGGATGACGTCGGTGGGGTGCGCTGGGATGACGATGCGGTGGCCCTTCGCCGCACGCAGTCGATGTAACGCTCGCCGTCGGGTGGCGTGCTGCTGCGCTGCGACTCCCAGATCATCTCGCCCAGACACTCCATCACTTCGTGCTGCGCGTCGTGCGCCGAGCCCAGGCGCGCGCGCAGCAGCTCGAACGCCTGCTTGATGCCGCGCGGCTGGTCGATGCCGAGCTGTTCGCTGATCGACAGGTGCATGGACAGGTGCAGGAAGGGATTCGTGCGGCCCGCGTCGACGTCGAACTGCGCGGCCAGCGCAAGGTCGACATTCTGCAGATCAGCGTGGTACTCGGGGTGCAGCGCGATCCAGTCGCAAGCCACGCCTTCCATCGGCGTGAGCGGCGCGCCCTCGCGGTGCTTGCGGTAGGTCTCGCAAAAGAATCGCCGCACGTCGGCCTGGGAAGGTGCAAACATTGGACAATTCTCGCTCTGTGGAATTGCCTCTGATCGCCGAACCGGCCTTTTACTTCATCGCGGTTCCCGCGGTGTTGTTGATGGGCCTGTCCAAGAGCGGTTTCCTCGGCGGCTTCGGATCGCTCGCCACACCGCTGCTGGCCCTGGCGGTGCCGGTGCCGCAGGCCGCAGCGATCATGCTGCCGCTGTTGCTCGTGATGGACGCGACGGGCTTGCAACAACTCTGGCGCGAGCGCGATCGCGTGCTGCTGCGCCTGCTTCTGCCGGCCGGGCTGTTGGGCACAGTGCTGGGGACGGTGCTGTTCGGCGTGTTGTCGGCGCACACCGTGGCGGCCGTCGTCGGGGGTTTGACGCTCCTCTTTCTGGCGCAGCGCCTCGTGTTCCCGCCGCGCGCGAACGCACGCCCACCGCCACGCTGGCTCGGCGCCGCGCTCGCAGTCGCGTCGGGCTTCACGAGTTTTGTCGCGCACGCCGGCAGCCCGCCGATCAACGCCTACGTCTTGCCCTTGCGCATGAACGCGATGGCCTACGCCGGTACGATGGCGGTGTTCTTCGCGGCGATCAATTTGTCGAAGTGGCTGCCGTACGCGTGGCTCGGGTTGCTCGACCTGCGCAACATGAGCACGGCGCTGGTCTTGCTGCCGCTCGCGCCGCTGGGCGTGTGGCTGGGGCTGTGGTTGGCACGGCGCATCGATTCACGCTGGTTTTACGCAATCGCCTACACGGGCATGTTCTTCACCGGCGTGAAGCTGCTGTGGAGTGGCCTTGCGGCATAGGAAAAACGCTTCTTGCCCAGGCTCGGGCGCGCTGGCACACTCGAAGCGGGACAACAAGCGCACAACGTGCATCTTTGGTTTCACTCAACCTCAGGAAGACGACATGAAATATTCGAAAGTTCTGCTGGTGGGTTCATTGGCCCTGTCGGCGTTGGCGCTCGGCGGATGTGCCGGCACGGGCGCGAGTGCCCAGGCCTCGGCGTTCAAGCTGAGCAGCCCTGACCTCGCCAGCGGCACCTTTGCCACCCAGTACATCTTGAACGGCTTCGGCTGTACCGGGGGCAATGTGTCGCCGGCACTCACCTGGAGTGGCGTTCCGGCGGGAACGAAGTCGCTCGCGCTGCAGATTCACGACCCGGACGCGCCCACCGGCAGCGGCTTCTGGCATTGGGCGGTGTACGACATTTCGCCGTCAACCACCGGCTTGGCGCGCGGCGCGGGCAACAACGCAGCGTCTTTGCCATCGGGTGCCTACGGCGGGCAATCCGACTTTCTAGACACCGGCGCGACGGGCTCGAACGGCAACTATGGTGGTCCCTGCCCACCTGCGGGTGACAAACCGCATCGCTATGTGTTCACGCTCTACGCACTGGGGATGGACAGCGTCACCAAAGCCGGTGGCATCCCCAAGACCGCCACACCGGCGGTGTACAGCTTCGTCATGAACAAGGGCATCGGGCCGGGGCTGCTGGGCAAGGCGTCGTTCACGGCGACTTACGGCAGGTAGTGCTGCGTCGACCCGATCCCCCGGTGTGTCGTTCGAGTTGCGCGCGGCAGGTTTCAGCATGAACTTCGCCGGTATCGCGGTCGGCTTGGCCGCGGCCGTCCTTGCCGCGCTGCCACCGGCTGCCCAGGCCCAGGACACCGCGAAGATCTTCAGGATCGGGCGCGTGTCGCCACTGTCGGAGGAAGCCGCTGCGCTGTCGAACGAGGCGTTTCGACGTGGCATGCGAGACCTCGGCTGGGTCGAGGGGAAGAACTACACGATGGAGTCGCTCTTTGCGCAAGGCAAGCTGGATCGCCTGCCCTCGCTCGCGGCAGAGCTCGTGCAGCGCCGCGTTGACTTGATCGTTGTGGGGTCGTCGCCCGGCGCCTTGGCCGTGAAGAACGCGACGCGCACTATACCCGTGGTGACGGTGACGACCGGTGATCCGGTGGCGGATGGTCTCGTCCAGAGCCTGGCGCGCCCGGGGAGCAACGTCACGGGCGTGACCACGCTGGCGCAAGGATTGAACGCGAAGCGCGTGCAACTTCTCAAGGAAAGCGTCTCCGGAATGACGCGCTTGGCCGTGCTCACCAATCCGGGCGACTCGTACGCCGCGGCGTTCGCAAAAGAACGAGAGGAGGTCGGGCGAGCCTTAGCACTGAAGGTTCAGGTGGTGGAGGCGAGTGGTCCGAGCCAGTTCGAGCAGGCCTTTGCCGCCGCGACAGGCGAACGTGCGCAAGCGTTGTCGGTGTTGTCGGGCATCGTCTTTCTGACGCATCGCCAAGCGATCGTCGAGCTTGCCGCGAGCCGCCGCCTGCCCGCGATCTATCCCGAGCGCGCCTTCGTTGATGCCGGCGGCTTGATGTACTACGGCGCCAGCCTGTCAGACATGTGGCGCCATGTGGCGGCGCACGCCGACAAGATTCTCAAGGGCGCCAAGCCCGCCGATTTGCCGGTGGAGCAGCCGACGAAGTTCGAGCTTGTCATCAACTTGAAGACCGCCCGGCAACTCGGCTTGAAGATTCCCCAATCGGTTTTGCTGCGCGCGGATGAACTGATCGAGTGACGCGGCGCCACCCTGACGGCGCGCTACTTCGGCTTGTCGACGTAAGGCTCGACAACCACAGCATCGAGCCGGTAGCCGCTCGCGCCCATCGCCGTGTCCGACTTCGCCGCCTTCAGCGTCCCGCTCACCCACACCGTGTCCATGGAACGAAAGCCTTTCGCTGCCACGCGCGGCACGACGTGCACGATCTGGTTCGCTGGCGGCGGCGGCGTGTGGATGCAGGCGCCGAAGTACGGCACGAGAAGGAACTCTTTGAGCCCCGTGGTGCTGTCGTCCAGCGGCACGACGTAGCCCGGAATGCGCACCGCTTGATCTTCGAGTTTGGGGTTCACCGGCGCGTTGTCCCAGTACTCGCGCATGCGTTTGAGCGCTGCCGCGGCGCGCGGATCGGCGTCGGAGAGCCCCGCGAGATTCATGTCTTTCATCTCCTTGAACGGGTCCCAGTCGGCGGGGACGAGGTCGTCCCACTTGATTTCGCGGTACGTCGGCTTGGCCGCGCTGCTCGATGGTTTGGCTGCGGTGTTGCCGGTCTTGGCGGGCGCTGCAGAATTGTTCTGCGCAAGGGCCACCGCCGCGGCTGCGGCGAGGATTGTTCCGATCAGCAACAAGCGGGTCATTTCAGACTTTCGGTGACAGGCCGTCGGCCAGCGACAGGCGATACGCACGCCATCCCGGCACGAGGCTGGCGAGCAACCCGGAGGCGACGATCGCCGCGAGCAACGTCCATTGCGACAGTGTCGGGGCAACAAGGTGCAGCGTGATGCCGAAGCGCGACTGTACCCAAGGTCCGGCGGCCACGATGAAAACGATTGTCAGCAGAAGCCCGAGGCCCACGCCGATCAAGGTGATGAGGCTGCCCTCTACCGCAAGCAGCGCGGCGACGTGGCGCGGCCCTGCGCCCACAGCCCTCAGCACTGCGAGTTCGCGGCGCCGCTCGTTCAGGCCCGCAAGAACGACGGCAATCAGGCCGGCCAGGCTCACGACGGCGACGAGCAGCGACATGCCGAGCAAGGCTTTTTCGCCCACGCCGACCACGTCCCACAGTTCGTCGAGCGCGACGCCGGGCAGCACCGCCATCAAGGGTTCTTCCTTGAAGTCGGCGATGTGGCGCTGCACGGCAAAGACTGCGGCGCGGGTTTTCAGGCCGATGAGTGCAGCGGTGACTTGTTTGGGTTCGAGGTCGAACTTGCGTGCCTGCTCGGCGGGAATCTTCAGGCCCGGGATCGGCGCGCCGCCGCCCCACTCGAGGTGCAGCGCCTCGATCGCCTCCAGGCTGACGTGCACGGTCCGATCCACCGGCGTTCCGGTGCGTGCGAGCACGCCGACCACGTGAAACGGCTTGTCGGCGTGGTCCGGGTTCAAGCCCGGGCCGGCCGTGGCGCTGCCCGCGCCGTGGCTCAGGATCAGCTGCGTGCCCAGCCCGTAGCCGAGTTGCGCGGCGACTTCGGCGCCGATCACCGCTTCATACACGCCTTCGAGTGTGCCGGCAAATGCGCGGCCTTGAGCGAGCGCAAGCGGTGCGCGATCCCCATAACGAAAGCGCGCGAAGTACTCGCTGCTTGTGCCGAGCACCGGCATGCCGCGGTGCGAATCGCCGAGAGAAATCGGCACGACCCAGTCGACTGCGCGGTGCGAGGCGATTTTGCGCACGCTGTCGATGCGGATGTTGTTCGTCGCCGCGCCGATGCGAAACACCGCGTAGAGCATCAGTTGCACCGAGCCGGTTCGTGCGCCCATCACCAGGTCCGTGCCGCTCACGGATTGCGAGAAGCTGCTGCGCACGTCGCTGCGCATGCGCTCCAGGCTGAGCAGCAGCAACGTGGACAGCGCCATCGAGAGCACGACGAGCGCCAGCGTCGTGCGCCGGTTCCACGCACTGTGTGCGGCCAGGTGCAGCAAGGCGCTCACGCCGCACTCTCCTGCGGCACGGCCTGGTTCAGGTCGGCGAGCGAGACGGTCATGTCGAACTGCGCCGCGAGTTGCCGGTCGTGGCTGACGAACACGAGCGAACTCCCGGCGGCGCGGCATTGCGCGAGCAGCAGCGCCATGAACGAGTCGCGCAGTTCGGTGTCCAGCGCCGACGTGGGCTCGTCGGCGATCACGACTTCCGGCGCGCCGATCAACGCGCGCGCCGCGGCGACACGCTGCTGCTGGCCCACCGACAACTGCGACGCAGGCTTGACCCAGGTGCTGCGCGGCAGGCCCACGCGCTCGAGCAGCGACAGCGCGCTCATGCCAGCCGTGCCCGATTGCGCCGCTGCGCGCCTGCGCCGCGCTTCCGAAAAGCGGCACGGCAGCAGCACGTTGTCCAGCGCGCTGAGGTAGGGCAGCAGGTTGAACTGCTGGAAGATGTAGCCCACGTGGTCGGCGCGGCGTGCATCACGCCGACTCGACGCCAGCGTCGCCCAGTTCACCCCGAGCAACTCCACCGTGCCCTGGCGCGGCAGCAGCACCCCCGCGAGCAGCCCGAGCAGCGTGCTCTTGCCCGAGCCGCTGGGGCCGTGCAGGAACAGCGTTTTGCCGGCGGGAACTTCCAGGTGGTCAAGCGCCAGGCAGTCCGCTTGATCGTTCGGCCAGGCGAAGCGCAGCTGTTCGATACGGATCACGGGAGTCGCCTGCGGAGCGTCAACGCCGCAAGGAAATGCGCGTTGTCGGGCGCTTCAGGCTGCGCTTGAACTGGCCCTGGGGTGTGGCGACCTGGATGTCGATGCGCTGCAATCTGGGGAACGCGCCGAACAGGGCAATGTCCATCGTTCCCGGAAGCGTCGCGCTCCTGCATGCGAATTCAAACGTTGCTTCAAGGTCGGCGTGTTCGGCGCTCAGTGCTGCGGCAGGGGCCGCCGCGCCGAGCTTCAGCGCGGCCGACGTCAGCGCCACGCTCGCGAGGCGGCAATCCGCTGCCGCGTCGAACTGGAACAAGCGATCCGCCGCCTTCAGTCTGGCGATTCCTGCATCGACAAGCGCCTTCTCGGCGGCGCTGCGCGGGGCACGTTCGAAGCCGAACAGCGCGTCGAGTGGCGCCTCGAACTGCAGGCTCACGGTCTTGCCCTCCACCGAGACATCGAGCCGGGCTGCGCCGTGCTCATGCGCCTGCGCGTGCGCCAGCTCGGGTGCGAGGGTGGGCGGGGCGGCAAGCAACGCAAGAACCAGGCTGATTGTCTTCATGATGAACCCGCTGCATTGTGTGGTGAAGTGGTGGCGTGCCAAGCATCGTGATCGCCTTCCCCCGGCTGGGGGCCCAGCGCCAAGTCGGACGCGCTTTTAGCTGAATTGAGTGATGCGCGCAGGTGGTGTTTTCACGGGGGTTTTGCTTCGCCTCAGATGCGTGACCACATGTAACAATCACTGTATCAAAACCCATAAGGAGACAGTTATGCCGGTGATCGTGGTCGCGAATCCAAAGGGCGGTGTTGGCAAGTCCACGCTGGCGACCAATCTTGCGGGCTATCTTGCGGTGACTGGCCACACCGTGATGTTGGGCGATGCGGACCGCCAGGAGTCCACGCACACCTGGCTCGGCATGCGCCCTGCGGGCTTGCCGAAAATCCACAGCTGGGAGGTCTCGCAAGACCAACTGGTGCGGCCGCCGCGCGGCACGACGCACGTCGTGCTCGACACGCCGGCAGGCTTGGGCGGCAAGCGGCTCGATGAAGTGTTGAAGGTTGCCGACAAGCTGCTGATTCCGCTGCAACCGGGCATGTTCGACATTCACGCGACGTACCGCTTCATTGAAACGCTGCGCGCGCACCGCCGCGCGAACTCGATTGAAATCGCGCTGGTCGGCGTGCGCACCCGCGAGGGCACGATCTCCACCGATCAGTTGCGCAGGTTCCTCGCCGAAGTCCAGCTGCCGGTGCTGGCGATGTTGCGCGAATCGCAAAACTACGTGCACCTCGGTGCGCATGGCGTGACGCTGTGGGACATGGCGTCAAGCCGTTTCGAGCGCGACCTGGCGCAGTGGGCGCCGATCACCGCGTGGATCAACGACGAAGTGTTCGACGAGAGCCTGGACTTGCAACAGGCGGCGTGATGACCGCGCGGGGCTGATCGCCGGCAAGACCTGAACGAGGCCTGAACGAGGCCAGAACAAGGCCGGGGCAGGGCAAGTTTGGCCGCGCGGTCGGTACAGGCTTCAGGCGGCGGGAGCTTCATCGCTCCAGCTGGCACGCGCCCGCTGCTCGCGTCCGGCCTCGCGCTCCTGCGCGAACAGCTCTTCCAACTGCTGGCGCCCCTGCTTTGCCGAAGCGATGAGCTTGGCCTGGTCTTTCCAGTGCGGCAGTGTCGCTTCCAATTGCTCGACGTTGTGGCGCCGAAAGCGCAGCGCCAGGTTGCGCGCTTGGTGCGGCTGCCAGCCGAGCAGCTCGAGCGCCGAGCGCGCGCTCATCAAGGCTGAATCGAGCGTTTCACGCTCGATCAGCGTCACGCCCAGTTCGCGCAGGCGAAAGTAATGCTGCACGTTGCGCGCTCGAGCAACGATTTGCAGGTTCGGAAAGTGATCGCGCACCATGCGCGCGACGGCGACGCTCTGGTCGACATCGTCGATCGCGAGGACGAGCACACGCGCCTGCGCGGCACCGGCCACGCGCAGCAGGTCCAGGCGCGACGCATCGCCATAGTGTGCGAGCCAACCGAAGCGGCGCAGCGCCTCGATCTGCTCGGCGTCGTGGTCAAGCACCGTGGGCAGGATGCCGTTCGCGTAGAGCAGGCGGCCGACAATCTGGCCGTAGCGCCCGAGGCCGGCAATGATGACCGGCGCGCTTTGCGGTTCGCTCAGCTCAGCGTGTTGCGTCTTCTTGTGTTCCCCCAGGTGCGCTGCCCACCAGCGGTCGGCGAGCACGAGCAGCAGGGGCGTGAGCAGCATCGAGATTGCGACTGCGGCGACGAGCAACGACGTCATCGGCGCGCCGATCACCCCCGCGCCCGAGGCGCTTTGAAACACGACGAAGCCGAACTCTCCACCCTGCGCGAGCAGGATCACGAACACTGGCCGCTCGGGCAGCGGAATCGGCATGCTGCGGCACATCGCCCACAAGATGAGCGATTTGAGCAGGAGAAACCCCAGCACTACCGAAGCCACCAGGGCCGGGCTTTGCCAGACGACGGCAAAGTCGATGCTCATTCCCACCGCGATGAAAAACAAGCCGAGCAGCAAGCCCTTGAACGGCTCGATGTCGGTCTCCAGCTCGCGCCGGTATTCGCTTTCGGCGAGCAGCACACCGGCGAGGAATGCGCCGAGCGCCATCGACAACCCCACCGCCTGCATCAGCGCCGCGGTGGCCACCACCAGCAACAGTGCCGCAGCGGTGAAGATTTCGGGCGTCTTGCTGCGTGCGATCCAGCGCAAGGCCGGGCGCAGCAGCAGGCGCCCGCCCAGAATGATGGCGGCGATCACGCCGATCGCCTTGGCCGCGCCGAGCCAGCCGGCGCCGCTCGCGTGCACGCTGCTTGCGGCGAGCAAAGGCACCAGGGCGAGGATCGGGATTGCCGCAACGTCTTGCAGCAGCGCGACGCTCAGCACCGCCTGGCCCGAGGTGGTGGGCATGAGGTTGCGGTCCGCCAGCACGCCCAGGCCGATCGCGGTGGACGACATCGCCAGGCCAAGCGCCGCGACGATGGCCAAATTCATGTCCACGCCGAACGACCACGCCACCGCAGCGAGCAGCAGGCCTGAGCCGAACAGTTGCACGCTGCCCCAGCCGAAGATCGGTTTGCGCAGCGCCCACAAGCGCCGCGGTTCGAGCTCCAGGCCCACCAGGAACAGCATCAGCACGACGCCGAATTCGGCGAAGTGCAGCATGTCTTGGGCTTCCGTGACGAGCTTCAAGCCCCAAGGCCCGATGGCGATTCCCGCACTGAGATAACCGATGATCGACCCCAGCCCGAGCGCGCGAGCGATCGGCACCGCGAGGACCGCTGCGCCGAGGTAGATGAGGCTGCCGGTGAGCCAGGAGCTGTGTTCCATCACGCCTCCTGCGCGGGCCGGGCGGTGAGCGGCACGGCGCACGCCGGGCACGCCTCCAGATCGGCGAGCTCCGGCCAATCGGGGTAGCTGCGCAAACGCTGCGCATACGTCTGTGCGTGCGCCTCGCTTTGTGCATTCGTCGCCCGGTGCGCGCCGTGCAGCAGCAGCGGCGGCAGGAAGCGCATGCCGCACAGCGCCGCCGTCTGCTCATAGGGCGGCAAGAAGGCGTCGAAAAAATAGCGGTTGTAGCTGTCGGGCCGGTACGAGTCTTCGGGCCCGCCGGTGCTCGCAACCAGCCACAAGTCTTTGCCGCGCAAGGCGGTGCCGCCCGGGCCATAGGCCCAGCCGAAGGCGAGCACTTCGTCGATCCACAACTTCATGAGCGGCGGCGTGCTGTACCAGTGGATCGGGTGCTGCCAGACGACAAGCTGCGCTTGCGCGAGCGCAGCCTGTTCGGCGGCGATGTCGATCAGGTAGTCGGGGTAGAGCGCGTAGAGGTCGTGCACCCGCGCTGGCGTCTGCGCAGCGGCGCGCAGTGCGGCGCGATTGACTCGCGATTGCTGGAGGTGCGGGTGCGCTGCAATCACAAGCGCAGTCGGGGCGGGCGATTCGGGCATGGCAAGTCTTTCGGTGAGGCGCGAGGTTGTTTCAGACCGTACTTTCACTGGTATTCCGCAATGTCGCAGGGGCGTCGGTCACCTGTAACATAACCCGAATCGAAGCGTCGAGTCGGGAGGGCGTCATGCCGGTGATCGCGGTCGCGAATCCAAAGGGCGGGGTGGGCAAGTCCACGCTCGCGACCAATCTTGCGGGTTATCTTGCCGCGCGCGGCCACGCCGTGATGTTGGGCGACGTGGATCGGCAACAGTCGTCGCGCACCTGGCTCAGCCTGCGCCCGGCGGGGCTGCCGCCGATCCAGAGTTGGGATGCCTCGCAAGACAGCCTGGTGCGCCCGCCGCGCGGCACGACCCACGTGGTGCTCGACACGCCGGCGGGCCTGTCGGGCAAGCGGCTGGATGAAGTCCTGAAGATTGCCGACAAGGTGTTGATTCCGCTGCAACCCGGCATCTTCGACATTCATGCGACGCACCAGTTCATCGAGACCTTGCGCACGCACCGCAGGGCGGCATCCATCGAATTTGCCCTCGTGGGAATGCGCACGCGCGAAGGCCTGATCTCGACCGAGCAACTGCGCAATTTCCTGGCCACCGTGAAATTGCCGGTCATTGCCTTCCTGCGCGACTCGCAAAACTACGTGCACCTGGGCGCGCACGGCCTGACGCTGTGGGACATGGCGTCGAGCCGCTTCGAGCGCGACCTGGAGCAGTGGAAGCCGATCACGGCGTGGCTCAACGACGAAGTATTCGACGAAGAGTTCGTCGTGGAAAACGGTGAGGACCGGCAATGAAAACTTACGCGAAACTGAGCGACCTGCAAGGCCTGGTCGGCGAGGACCTGGGTCACAGCGACTGGTTCAGCGTCGAGCAGCCGATGATCGACGCATTTGCCCACGCGACGGGCGACCATCAATGGATTCACGTCGATCCGCAGCGCGCCGCGGCCGGCCCCTTTGGCGCGACGGTGGCGCATGGGTTTCTCACTTTGTCGCTTCTGCCGCTGATGGGTGCGTCGGCCTTCGAGATCCAGGACACACGCATGGGTGTGAACTACGGCTTGAACCGGGTGCGCTTTCCGGCGCCGGTTCCCGTGGGCAGCCGCTTGCGCGGCGTGTTCAAGCTGCTCAGTTATGAGGTGCTCGAAGGTGGTGCGCAATTGACGACACAAGTGACGATGGAACGTGAGGGCTCCACGAAGCCGGTTTGCGTCGCCGAGTCGGTGGCACGCCGCTACATTTAAGCTGAGCCGCTGTGCCGCACGCTGGAGTCTCTCGCCCATGAAGGTCTTGCTGATCGATGACCACCCGCTGATCTTGTCGGCGCTGCAAAACGTGATCCAGGAGTTGGGCGACGACGTCACGGTGGTTGGCGCAGCAACTGCACGCATCGGCCGCGAGAAGCTCAAGACGGAAAAAGACTTCGACCTGATCCTGCTCGACCTGAATCTGGGTGACACCGACGGCTTTGACGTGCTCACCGATTTTCGCGCCACCTACCCGGAGTTGCCTGTGGTCGTGGTGTCGGCTTCGGATCGCTACAGCGACGTGATCAAGGCCATCGATGCGGGCGCGATGGGTTTCATTCCCAAGCGTTCGAGCACGCCGGAGTTGCATGAGGCGCTGCGCCTGGTGATGTCAGGCGGAATTTTCATTCCGACCGGCGCGCGCGCGCTGATGACGAATCTGCCGCCCAAGGTGGGTCCTTACGCGATGCCCACCACGTTTGCCGAAACGACGCCGATGATTCACCACATCGGCCGCCCGAGTTCGCAGGACACGGGTTTCCATGCCGGCCTTCCCGAATTGCCGGCGACACCACCGCTCGCCACACTGGGCCTCACGCCGCGCCAGAACGAAGTGCTCGCCCTGTTGCTGCAAGGCAAACCGAACAAGTTGATCGCACGCGAGTTGAACGTCGCGGTGGACACCGTCAAGGATCATGTCGCCGCCGTGCTGCGCGCGCTCAATGTCACGACGCGCACCCAGGCGGTTCTCGCCGTGGGTGAGATGAACCGGGCCGCTGGCTCGTCGGAGATGCGCCCGCCCGGGCGCTGATTCTCCGACCGCGCCGCACGCGCCTGGGCTGCGCATGAGGTCTTTCTGCGGTGAGTGCTGCCCCCGCGACTGACCTTGAACTCTCGGCCGTGCCCGACGAGGTACAGGCCGCTTTTGACTACCTTCCGACTACGCTCGCCGGCAACGCCGCAGGCGCGGGCGTGCTCACCCTGTTGTTCTGGGGCACGCCGGCGCAGGCCTTGCTCTGGCTTTGGCTCGGATGCTTCGTGGCCATCTGGTGCGCGCGTCTGGCACTGGGGCTGCACTTTGCGCGCTCAGTTCGGCTGACCCTGGCGCACTGGCAGACATGGCAGCGCGGCGCCCACGCGGGAACGCTCGCCTCGGGCGCGAACTGGGGCCTGGCGGGGTGGCTGTTCTACGCCGGCGGCCAGCACATCCAGCAGACCGGGCTGATCCTCGTTGTATATACGTTTTGCGTCGCGGCGATGCCCATCCTGGCGACGCAGCCGCGAATTTACTTTGCTTACCTCCTGCTCGCGGCGCTGCCGCTGATCGTGCGCATCGCCACCGGCGCCGATGCCTACAGCCTGCAACTCGCCGGGTTGCTCGCGCTCATCGTCGGCCTGACGGCGGTGCTCGGCGGCAACTACCGACAGGCGATGGCGCGCGTCATCGCATTGAAGCTGCAACTGAGCGAGGCGCTCGTGCAAGTGCGTCACGAGAAGAGAGTCGCCGAAGGCGCGCGATACAGCGCCGAAATCGCGAACCGCGCGAAGACGCAATTCTTCGCCGCAGCGAGCCACGACTTGCGCCAACCGCTGCACGCGATGGGCCTGTTCGCCCAGGCGCTGCGCGAGCGCACGCGCGATTCCGACGTGGCGCCGCTCGTGAACAGCATCAACGAATCGGTGAACGCGCTCGAGGGCCTGTTTACCGAACTGCTGGACATCACGCGCATCGACAGCGGCGCGATCGAAGTGAATCCGCGCGACTTTCGCATGGCTGACATGCTGCACCGGTTGCGCTTGCACTTCGAGGCGGGCGCGTTCGAGAAGGGCCTGGCGCTGCGCCTGCGCGGTGCGGCGCGAATCGTGCACGCCGATCCGTTGCTCGTTGAGCGCATCGTGCGCAATTTGCTCGCCAACGCGATCCGCTACACCGAAGACGGCACCGTGCTGGTGGGCTGCCGGCGCCGCGGCGACAAGGTGCAATTGCAGGTGTGGGACACCGGCTGCGGCATCGCGCCGGACGAACAACTGCGCATCTTCGAAGAGTTCTATCAGGTTCGCGACCCCGCGGGCCCCGCGGCAGGCCAGCGCAAAGGGCTGGGCTTGGGCCTGGCGATCGCCAAGCGCCTGGCTGCGCTGATCGGCGCGCCGCTCACGCTGCGCTCCTGGCCCGGGCGCGGCACGGTGTTCATGCTCGAGCTGCCTGCGGGCCGGGTGCCTTCAGCGGACGTTGAAGCACAAACCAGCAGCCCTGTGCTGCAGCTGACGCTGCAGAGCCGGCACATCGTCGTCGTCGACGACGATGCGCGCGTCCTCGCCGGATTGGAGGCGCTGCTCACCGGCTGGGGCGCGCAACTTCGCGCCTTCGACCGCGTCCAGGATTGCGAAGCGTGGGCACGCGACTGCGCCGCCAGCGAGCCTGCGCCCGACCTGGCGATCGTCGACTACCGCGTCGAAGACGGACGGGACGGCGTGCAGGCGCTGCAGGCACTGCGCGCGCGCTTCGGCTCAGGCCTGCCTGCCATCATGGTCAGCGGCAGCACGATGAGCGACGTCGACGAGCTTGCGCAGGTTCACAACTTTCACCTGCTGCTCAAGCCCGTGCTGCCGAACAAGCTGCGCGCGTTGATTGCGTTCAAGCTTCAGCCGGATCTTCAGAAATAGAAGTTGGCCATCAGGGCGATGTGGTCGGCGCTGGCCGATTGCCCGGTCGTGGATTCCTTGAATGTCGCGCTCACGCCGCGCAACTTGACGCCGACCCAGGACGTGAAGCGGTACTCGCCCTCGAGCAGTACGCCCACCGTCGAATCGAACTTGGCGTCGATGTTGCTCGCCACGCCGTTGCCCTTCATCCGGGGGTTGTTGATGAACTGCGCGCCAAGGCCGAAGCGCAAATTGTCGGTGGCGGGCACCGAGGCGATCACGTCCACCGGGTAGCGGCTGAACGTCACTTCGCCGTTGGACGGGCGTGTCGTGTCGACGTGGTAGCCCACGGTGGCTTGCAGCGTGACGAGGGTGCCGATGCGCGTCTCGCCGCCAAAATAAAAGTGGACGCCGGAGCCGGCGTTGATGTTCTGTGATTCGCCGTTCGTGTATTGCACGGTCGCCAGCTTTGAGCCGCCTCCCGTGATGCCCAGGCCGGCAACAAACTTGAAGGGTCGGTCACCGTCGGCGGCGTGTGCAGCGGTGCCGAGCAGCAGAAAAGCCAGTGCCAAAAGCTTGTTCATGATGTTCCTTGGGGTGGGTCGGGCCTGAGCAGAATACGTGATCCTGCCGCCCGGCGTTCTCCACTGAGGTGAATTGGCAACACGCGACACGCCGGAGATCGGCTTTCGCCGCCATCGCGTCGCGGCGCAGCGCCGGAATTCAGCTTGGCGAAAACGCCAAACGAACATAGATCGGCGCAAACGCCTCGGCCTGTGTCACTTCCAGCAAGTGTTCGCGCGCGAGTTCGAGCAGGGCGATGAAGGTCACGACCATCACTTGCGGTCCGCGCGACGCGTCGAACAAGTCTTCGAACACGGCAAAGCGGCGCCCCTGCAGGGCGCGCAGCACGATGCTCATGTGCTCGCGAACGCTCAATTGCTCGCGCGTGATCGTGTGGTGCTCGACGAGCTTGGCGCGGCGCAGGATGTCGGCCCACGCGGCGCGCAGTTCGTCGGCGTTCACCTCCGGCAGGCGCGGCGCGAGCGCCTGCTCGATCGTCACCTGCGCGCGCAGGAAATCGCGCCCGAGCAGCGGCAGCGCGTCCAGGCCGGCTGCGGCGAGCTTCATCTGCTCGTATTCGATGAGGCGCCGCACCAGTTCGGCGCGTGGGTCTTCGGCCTCTTCGCCGTCGCGCGTCTTCTTCGGCGGCAACAGCATGCGCGACTTGATCTCGATCAACATCGCCGCCATCAACAGGTACTCGCTGGCGAGCTCGAGGTTGTGCTTGCGGATCTGCTCTACGTAGGTGAGGTACTGGCGCGTCACGTCGGCCAGCGGGATGTCCAGGATGTTGAAGTTTTGGCGTCGGATCAGGTACAGCAACAGGTCCAGCGGGCCTTCGAAGGCCTCGAGAAAGACTTCCAGCGCGTCAGGCGGGATGTAGAGGTCGCTGGGCAGCGTGAACAGCGGCTCGCCGTACAGGCGCGCTACCGCGACGCCGTCGACGACGGAGGGCACCGAGCGCTCCGCAGCGTCGGGCGCCGCCAGGGGGGGCGTGGCGCCCGACGTCACAACCTCACTCACGGCTTGCGCGCGCCCGCGGCTACTTGGTCTGGTAGACGTAAGGCTGTTGCGCCACTTTGGCGTCGCCGTAATCGGCCTGCGCGTCGCGGTCGATGCGGCGGTCCCAGAGCAGGGCGCGCCCCTGGCGTTGTTCGGCCTCCAGCGTGGGCTTGCGCGCCTTGAGGTGTTCGATGAACGACGTGGTGTCGGACTTGTAATGTTTCCAGAACAGAGGCATGGCGGTCCGCAAAAGTGTCGGCTGGGGTGCCGTGCGCATCATTCTAGAGGGGACTCGCCGGCGCAGTCACTGGAAGCGCCGCGCCCAGACGAAGGCGCTCGTGCCTTCGAACTCAACCCATACCAGCATGCCGTTGCCGCTCGAATCGCACGGCGGTGCTCTCCGTCGTGCAGGTGACCGACACGTTGATCACGTTGCCGCCGTTCACTGTGCCCGAGCCGTTGCTCACAGAGCAGGTCTGCCCGGCGGGTTGGGTCAGGACCGCAAGCGCGTAGCTGCCGCCGTCGGGTACCGCGGCGCTGAAGACGAACCCGGAATTCGTCGACAGGGACAGCGCGTCGCCGCCGTTGTTCTGCAGCACGACCGTGCCCGTCAGTCCGCCGACGTTGCCGCCGACGCTGTAGCTGGCCGCGACGGCCGGCGGCGCTGCGCCACCCCCGCCGCCGCCCCCGCAACCGGGCAGCATGCCGGCGAGCACGACGGTCCAGGCCCAGCCCGAGCTGCGCATCGCGGCGACTGCGCCGCGCCGCGACGGGCGTGGCCAGGTCGCCGTTGCTGCAACTGCGCCGAATGCAAGCGCGACAGGAGCGAAAGCTGTGGGGTGACGTGCGCGCATGGGTCGGTCCTTGGTTTGCCGAGTTGCAGAGGCCTCGCTGACAGATACGGCATGCGCCGCCCAAAACCGCCACGCTGTTACGCATTGGTGGCGCCATCGAATGCCGCGGCCGCCGGCGCCGCCGAGCTCGCGAGTGCCGTGGCGATCGGGCAGGCGCGATACTTGGCTTGCCATCTGACTTTTTTGGAGCTGCCTTGAGCAAGACCTTCGCCTCCCAAGCCGACCTCGAAGAAAAAAAGGTCACGTTCACGCGCCTGAGCGAAAACGCCTACGCCTACACCGCCGAAGGCGACCCGAACACCGGCGTCATCATTGGCGACGACGCGGTGATGGTGATCGACACGCAAGCCACGCCGGTGATGGCGCAAGACGTGATCCGCCATATACGCACGGTGACCGATCTGCCCATCAAATACGTCGTGCTGAGCCACTACCACGCGGTGCGTGTACTCGGTGCCACCGCGTATCAGCCGCAGCACATCATCGCGAGCCGCGACACGTATGACCTGATCGTCGAGCGTGGCGAGGCCGACAAGGCGAGCGAGATCGGGCGCTTTCCGCGCCTCTTTCAAGCCGTCGAATCGGTGCCGCCGGGAATGACGTGGCCGACGCTGACGTTTGTCGGCAGCATGAGCCTGTGGCTCGGCAAGTTGGAGGTGCAGCTGCTTCAGCTCGGCCGTGGCCACACCAAGGGGGATACGGTGGCGTGGCTGCCCGAGCAGAAGATTCTGTTCTCCGGCGATCTGGTCGAGTTCGACGCGACGCCGTACGCCGGAGACGCCTATTTTCAAGACTGGCCGAAGACGCTCGACAAGCTTGCCGCGCTTGCGCCCCGCGCCCTCGTGCCGGGCCGTGGCGCGGCGCTCACGACGCCTGCTGCGGTGGCGCAAGGTTTGAAAAGCACGCGCGGCTTCATCGCTGACGTGTGGCGCAGCGTCAAAGCCGGGGTGGCCGCAGGCAAGGACTTGAACGCGGTCTACAAGCAGACTTTCGCCAAGCTGCAGCCCAAGTATGGCCACTGGGTGATCTTCAACCACTGCATGCCGTTCGACGTGACACGCTGTTATGACGAAGCGACGAAGTACGCGGACCCGCGCATCTGGACCGCGCAGCGCGACATCGAGATGTGGGCTGCGTTGGAAAAATGACGTGCGGCCGCCTTTGATGCGCGGCCCGAGGCGCGCCCGATGAGCGGCAGAACGCTGCCTGAGTCGCGCGACTACGAGGCGTTGCAGTTCCCCTATCGCAAAGCGCCCGACCACGCCGCGCCGGCGCCGCTGCGCTACCCGGTGGTGATCGTCGGCGCCGGACCGGTAGGGCTGGCGCTGGCGATCGATCTGGCGCAGCAAGGCGTATCCGTGCTGCTGCTCGATGACGACGATCGCCTCTCGAGCGGCTCGCGCGCGATCTGCTTTGCCAAACGCACGCTGGAAATCTTCGATCGCCTGGGCTGCGCCGATCCGATGGTGGCCAAGGGTGTGTCGTGGAATGTGGGCCGGGTCTACTTTCGCGAGGCGCAGCTCTACACCTTCAACTTGTTGCCCGAACCCGGCCACGAGCGGCCGGCGTTCATCAACTTGCAGCAGTATTACGTTGAGGGGTATCTGGCCGACCGCGCCGCAGCGTTGCCGAACCTCGAGATGCGCTGGAAGAGCGCGGTCAACGGCGTCGAGGTTCGCGCCGACCATGTGCGCCTGACGGTCGAGACGCCGGATGGGCCTTACGTGTTGGAGGCCGAGTACGTGGCGGCGTGCGACGGCTCGAAGTCGGCGCTGCGCGGCTTGCTGGGGCTCGAAGCGACAGGGAGAACCTTTCGCGACCGCTTCCTGATTGCCGACATCAGAATGGACGCGCCCGATTTCCCTGCCGAGCGGCGCTTCTGGTTCGACCCGACGTTCCATCCGGGCCAAAGCGTGCTCCTGCACAAGCAGGCCGACGGCCTGTGGCGCACCGACTTCCAGCTCGGCTGGCATGCGGACCCGCAAGCCGAGCGTCAGCCCGAGCGCATCCGGCCGCGGATACGCGCCTTGCTCGACAGCATCGGCGCGCCTCACGTTGAATTCGAGATCGGCTGGGCGAGCGTCTACACCTTCGCCTGCCAGCGGCTCGAGCGATTCCGCCATGGCCGGGTGATCTTCGCCGGCGACGCGGCGCACGGCGTCTCGCCCTTCGGCGCGCGCGGCGCGAACTCGGGCGTGCAAGACGCCGAGAACCTGGCGTGGAAACTCGCCGCAGTCTTGCAAGGGCGCGCCGGCGATCTGCTGCTCGACAGCTACGCCGCGGAGCGCGACTACGCCGCCGACGAGAACATTGCGAACTCGACGCGCGCCACCGACTTCATCACGCCCAAGAGCGAGGTCAGCCGCCTCTTCCGTGACGCAACCCTCGACCTGGCGAAGACGCACCGCTTCGCACGCTCGCTCGTGAACAGCGGGCGCTTGTCGGTGCCGGCCACATTGCGCGAATCGCCGCTCAACACGCCCGACACCGACACCTTCAGCGGCGCGATGCAGCCGGGCGCGCCGGCCGCCGACGCGCCGGTTCAGGCCGAAGGCGCGGCACCGGGGTGGTTGTTGCGCGAGCTGCACGGCGCAAGATTCAAGGCGCTGCTGTTCGGCGGCACGAATGTCGCGGCACGCGTTCAGGACTTGCAGCAGGCAGCTCACGGACTCGCGCCACTGCAGGTGCTGGTGGTCGTGCGCCCGGGTTCTTCGCCTGCGCAAGTCGAGGGTGCACGCAGCCTCGTTGACGTGCAAGGGCTGCTGACGCAGCGCTACGATGGCCGCGACGGCACGCTGATCCTGCTGCGCCCCGATCAGCACGTCTGCGCACGCTGGCGCCGCACCGACCCGCACGCCCTGCGCGCAGCGCTGCGGCGCGCGCTGGCGCTGCCGGACCTGCTGACCTGATTGACCTGAATCAAGGAGTTCGTCGTGCCCCTCGTCACTGCCACCAACCTTGCCGCCCCCGATGATTTTTACGAAGCCTTGATCGACGCGCACCGCGACCTGGCGACTTCGCAGAGTCACGAGCTGAATGCCAAACTCGTGCTGCTGCTGGCCAATCACGTCGGCGACTTCGACGTGCTGCGCGAGGCCTTGGGCGCCGCGCGGGCGAGTACGCTCGGCAAGGCTGAGGCGGGTGTCCCGGCATAGGACAATCGGCGCCAACGCCACGGCCGCCTGACACCCTTCACTCGAGCACTACTGTGAGCAGCACCGACCTGCAATACCTTTCCGGCTTTGGCAATGAATTCGCCAGCGAGGCGGTCGCGGGCGCGTTGCCGCAGGGGCGCAACAGCCCGCAGCGCGCGCCGCTCGGGCTCTACGCCGAGCAAATTTCGGGAACCGCGTTCACCGCGCCGCGCGCCGAGAACCGGCGCACCTGGATGTACCGGCGCCAGCCCTCTGTCGTGACGGGGCGCTATGAAGCGTATTCGCAGCCCTGGTGGACGAGTGGCGCGGCGGGCGGCCGAGCGGTCGCACCCGACCCAATGCGCTGGAATGCGTTTCCGATTCCCGCTGAAGATCTCGACTTCGTCGACGGGCTGCGCACCCTCGTCGCCAACGGCGATGTCGAAGCGCAATCGGGCCTGGCCGCACTCATCTACGTGGCGAATGTCTCGATGACGCGGCGCGCGCTCGTGAACGCCGACGCCGAAATGCTGCTCGTCCCGCAACAGGGGCGGTTGATCGTTCGCACCGAACTCGGGGTCTTGCACGCGAAACCCGGCGAGGTGCTGTTGCTGCCGCGCGGCTTGGCGTTTCGTGTCGAGCTTCCCGACGGCCCGTCGCGCGGTTATGTCGCCGAGAACTACGGCGCGCCGTTTCGCTTGCCCGAACTCGGGCCGATCGGCGCCAACGGCCTGGCCAACCCGCGCGACTTCCTGAGCCCCGTGGCGGCATTTGAAGACGCGCAAGGCGAGACGCACGTCGTCAAGAAATTCGGTGGGCGCCTCTGGCGCAATACGCAAGCCGCGAGCCCCTTCAACGTGGTCGCCTGGCACGGCAACCTCACGCCGTGCAAGTACGACACGGCGAACTTCATGACAATCGGCTCGATCAGTTTCGACCACCCCGATCCCTCGATCTTCACCGTGCTCACATCGCCTTCGGACACGCCAGGCACGGCGAACTGCGACTTCGTGATCTTCCCGCCGCGCTGGATGGTCGCCGAAGACACGTTCCGCCCGGCCTGGTATCACCGCAACCTGATGAGCGAATTCATGGGCCTCGTGTACGGCCAGTACGACGCCAAGCCCGATGGCTTCAAGCCCGGCGGCGCGAGCCTGCACAACTGCATGGTGCCGCATGGGCCGGACGCCGCAGCCTTCGACAAAGCCAGCACGATGACCTTGGCGCCGCACAAGCTCGACAACACGCTCGCCTTCATGTTCGAAAGCCGCTGGCGCTTCGTGCCCACCGACTACGCGATCACCTGCGGCGCCCTCGACCCCGCCTACAGCGACTGCTGGGCCGGGCTCGCGGACCGCATGTCCAAGCCCGCGGTGCGGACATGAGGCCCGCTCGGCCGCCCGCAGGGGCCGTTCGTCGCCCGTGCCGAAGGGTGCACCAGTGAGTGCGCAGGCGCACATGACGGACGCGCCTGCGTATCGCTGCGCCGGAACGGTCTACGGCACCTTGCTGAATCACCGCGCCGCGCTGCACGCCTTGGGCGACGCGGTTCACCAGCCGCCGTACAAAGCGCCACCGCGCGCCCCGGTGCTGTACATCAAGCCGCGCAATACGTTTGCCACCTCAGGCGCCGAGGTGATGATTCCCGCCGGGGCGAGCGAACTCGAAATCGGCGCCAGCCTGGGCATGGTGTTCGCGCGCACGGCGTGCCGGGTGAGCGAGGCGTCGGCGCTCGACTTCGTGCAGGGCTACATCATCGTCGCCGACATCAGCGTGCCGCACAGCGTGTTCTATCGCCCCAGCGTTCGCCTCAAGGCGCGTGACGGCTATTGCCCGATGGGGCCGCGGCTGATACCGCGCGCGGACATTCCGAATCCGGACGATCTGGAAGTTCGGATCGCCATCGACGGCCACGTGGTGCAGCGCGCCGGCACGCAGGACATGCTGCGCCCGGCGGCGCGGCTGATCGCTGAGGTCAGCGACTTCATGACGTTCCAGGCCGGCGACGTGCTGCTGCTCGGCGTCGCCCACGGCGCGCCGCGCGCGCGCGCCGGGCAGCGCGCAGCGGTCGAGATCGACGGTCTGGGCCGGCTCGACATCAGCTTGCACATCGCGCCGGAGAACGTGCCATGAAGACGGCACGGATCGCCTACGTCGGCGCACTCTTCGAGGCCACGCCGCACGGCGAGCGCTTGCGCTTGCACGACGGGCGCATCGTCGCCGAAGACGAGGTGGTGTGGCTCGCGCCCTTTGATGTGGGAACGATCGTCGCACTCGGTCTGAACTACGCCGATCACGCGAAGGAACTCGCGAAAGAGTTGACCGTGACGGCGCAAGACGAGCCGCTCGTGTTCCTGAAAGGGCCGAACAGCGTGCTCGGGCACCGCGGCGTCACGCGTCGCCCGGCCGACGTGAGCTTCATGCATTACGAGTGCGAACTGGCCGTGATCATCGGTGCGCGCGCGAAGCGCGTGAAGCGCGCCGACGCCATGGCATTCGTCGGTGGGTATTGCGTCTGCAACGACTACGCGTTTCGCGACTACCTGGAGAACTGGTACCGGCCGAACCTGCGCGTGAAGAATCGCGACGGCGCGACCGTTCTGGGCCCGTGGTTCGTTCCAGCCGCCGAAGTTGCCGACCCGCACGCGCTGGAGCTGCGCACCTTCGTCAACGGCAAACGCACGCAACAGGGCCACACCGGTCAAATGATCAATCGAATTCCCGAACTCATCGAATACCTCAGCGAGTTCATGACGCTGCAGGCGGGCGACGTGATCCTCACCGGCACGCCCGACGGCGTGGTCAACGTGAACTGCGGCGACGACGTGGTCACTGAGATCGACGGCATCGGCACGCTGCGCAACACGATTGGCGACGATGCGTCGTTCAAGCGCTGATTTCATCTGGACCCACGCATGCGAATCGACCACCTGATTGCCGGCAAGCCCGTCGCGGGAAACGACTACTTCACGACGCTGAATCCGGCGACGCAGGAGGTCTTGGCGGAGGTGGCACGCGGCGGTGCGAACGAGGTGAACGCCGCGGTCGCCGCAGCCAAGGCGGCGTTTCCCGCGTGGGCCGGCCTCGCTGCGGCGCAGCGCGCATCGGTCATGCGGCGCCTGGGCGACCTGATTGCGCGGCACGTCGATGAGCTTGCGCAAACGGAAACGCGCGACACCGGCCAGGTCATCGCGCAGACCGGCAAACAACTCATCCCGCGCGCGGCCGACAATTTTTACTACTTCGCGGAGATGTGCACGCGCGTCGACGGCCACACCTACCCGACGCCCACGCACCTCAACTACACCCTGTTCCACCCTGTGGGCGTGTGCGCGCTGATCAGTCCGTGGAACGTGCCGTTCATGACGGCGACGTGGAAGACGGCGCCGGCACTCGCCTTCGGCAACACGGCGGTGCTGAAGATGAGCGAACTCTCGCCGATGAGCGCGGCGCGCCTGGGCGAGCTGGCGTTGGAGGCCGGCGTACCGGCCGGCGTTCTGAACATCGTGCACGGCTACGGTACCGAAGCGGGCGAGCCGCTTGTGGCTCACCCGGACGTGCGCGCCATTTCCTTCACCGGCTCCACGCTCACCGGGAACCGCATCGTCAGGAGCGCAGGGCTGAAGAAGTTCAGCATGGAGCTCGGGGGCAAAAGCCCGTTCGTGATCTTCGACGACGCCGACTTCGAGCGTGCGCTGGACGCTGCCGTGTTCATGATCTTCAGCAACAACGGCGAGCGCTGCACGGCGGGCTCGCGAGTCCTTGTGCAACGCGGCGTGTATGCGAAGTTCGTCGAGCGTTTTGTCGAGCGCGCCAAGCGCATCGCGGTGGGCGACCCGCTCGATCCCGCAACCACCATCGGCCCCATGATCAGTCCGGCGCATCTGGCCAAGGTGCGCGGCTACATCGAGCTCGGGCCGAAAGAGGGTGCGACGCTGCTGTGCGGTGGTCTCGAAGCGCCTGACTTGCCGACGCCGATGCAACGCGGCAACTTCGTTCGCCCGACCGTATTCGCCGACGTCGACAACCGGATGCGCATTGCGCAGGAAGAGATTTTCGGCCCGGTCGCGTGCCTGATTCCGTTTGCCGATGAAGCACAAGCCATTCAACTCGCCAACGCGACGGCGTACGGTTTGTCGAGTTATGTGTGGACCG
>JBEBHW010000237.1:0-5882 GCA_040081145.1 Burkholderiaceae bacterium | reverse complement strand
TCGCCCAGGTCGTTCGGTACGGGGATCGCCGCGCACTGAATCACGTCGGGGTGCAACTCGACGATGCGGTCGAGCTCGGCGCCGGAAATGTTTTCGCCGCGCCGACGAATGATGTCCTTCTTTCGGGCGACGAACCAGAAGTAGCCCTGCGCGTCGCACCAGGCGAGGTCGCCGGTGAGAAACCAGCCGTCGCGAAACGCGGCTTCGGTTTGTTGCGGGTCGCGAAAGTAGCCTTTCATGAGCATCGGTGTCTTCACCGCCAGCTCGCCGGTCTCGCCGTGGGGCAGTTCGTGCCCGGCGCCGTCGACGATGCGCAACTCGGCGAACTTGACCGTCGCGTCGGGGTGACGGCTCGGCTGACCCATGCTGCCGATTCTGTGAGGCCCGAGGAAAGGGTTGTTCAGCGCGCCCGGAATTTCGCTCATGCCGTAGCCTTCGATCAGCGTGGGCACACCGAATTCCTCGGCGAAGACGCGATACGTTTCGGCGGTGAACGGGGCGCCGTAAATCTTGCGCAGGGCGTGCCCGGCGACGAATTCAGAGCGTGGGCGGCGCATCAGAATCGTCGAGACCGCGGCCATCGTGTTCACTTCCGTGGCGCGATGTTGTGCCACGTCGTGCCAGAAGCGCGACGCGGAAAAGCGCGCAATCAAGATCAGCGCAGCGCCTGCGGCGAGCGCACCGGCCAACGAATAGAACAAGGCGTTGATGTGAAACATCGGCAGGATGCACATCAGCCGGTCGTCGGGCTGCAGATACATGCGCTGAACAAACCCCTCGCCGGCGAGCACCACGTTGCGCTGGCTGTGCATCACGCCCTTCGGGAAACCCGTCGTGCCCGAGGTGTAGATGAAGACGCAGGGCTCATCGGGGGCCTCAGCGTGTGCCGGGACCTCGGCGCTGGAATCGCGAATCTCCTGATCAAGAATGAAGGGGTCGCAGTCCGTTGGAGTTTGCGCCGGCGCAGGCTCGTTGAGCATCAACCAGGGCCGAAGTGGCGTCGAGGCGAGCGCCTCGCGTACCGTCGGAAGCGTCGCAGGCGAACAAACCACACCGCTGACGTCAGCGTGGGTCAAAACGTAGCGCGCCTCTTCGGCACGGAACTCGGGATTGATCGGCACCATCACGGCGCCCAGACGAGCCAGCGCCATGAACACGAAGACCGTGCTGGGGTGGTTCAGCGACATCACGGCGATGCGTTGCCCCGCGTCGACGCCACGTTCGTGCAGAACACTGGCGACGCGGGCAACGCTCTCCAGCGTCTGCGCGTAGCTCCAGCTCGACTCGCCAAACACCAGAAACTCACGCCCGCCGGCCAGCGCCGCGCGAGTGGCCAGAAGCGAATTGAGCGTGTAGCGGTGCGGGGGATACGCCGCGATCACCCGGCTGGGCTCGATCATCGTCAGCGCGTGACGGACGCAGTGGCCTTGGCCTGGGTCCAGCGATCCAGCTTGGCACGCGCAGCGTTCAGCATCGGGTCGAGTGCCCGGTCGTGGCCAGGCAGCTTGGCGCAGAGCTCGATCACGTAGCCGTTCGGGTCACGGAAGTAGATCGAATGAATGAACTGGTGGTCGGAGACGCCGCGCGTGTCGATGCCCTGCGCCTTGCCCTTGGCGAGCATCACGGGAAGTACGTCGGCCTTCACCTCGAGCGCGATGTGCAAGTCGTAGTCGTGCTGCGACTTGAACTCGAAGGGCATGTCCGGCGCCTCGAAGAACGCCAGGTGGGAGCCGTCGTCGAGGCGATAGAAGGTGTGCAAGGTCTGCGTCTTGCGCCCGCTTTTCGTCTCGTTGATTTCGAGCGACTCCACCAGCGGCAATCCGAGAAACCCCTCGTAGAACTTGCGGGTTTGCTCGGAGTCTTTGCAGCGGTAGGCGTTGTGATGCAGTTTTTCGATCATGGACTTGCCTCGTTGGCCACTTGCATCAAACCGGCTGCATGGCGTTGGCTTTGAGCGAAGCACCGTAGCCGTCGATGACTTCGTTGACCCGTTTCCAGCTCGCCAGGTGCTTCATCCGCGCGAGCCAGCGATTGACGTTGGGGTAAGCCGCGTAGTCGCTTCCGATCAACTCTCCGAGCGCAACGAACGAGGCCCCGTAGTAGTCGGCAATCGTGATCGTATTGCCGCACAGGTAGTGGTTCGAGCCGAGGATGTGGTCGTTCAGCACCTTGAGCCAACCCTGGGCGCGCTCCTTTCCCCAGGCCAGCGTCGCATCGTGGGCCTCATCACTGCGTCGCTTGTGAAACGGGAAGATCTGCGGGTAGACGAGACCGTAAGCGAAGTCGCGACACAACTGCGTATTGATCCAGTCCATGCGCTCGTTGACGCGCGCGCGCTGTTGCAGGTCTTTCGGGTACAGCGCCGAGTTCGACTTGTCGGCCAGGTATTTCAGGATGGCCGAACTCTCGGTGAGGCGGAAATCGCCATCTTCGAGCACGGGGACGAGGTGGTTCGGATTCACCGCCTCAAAGGGCTCCTTGTAGTGCTCGCCGGTGAAGAGATCGACGATTTGCTCCTCCAGTGCGATGCGACTTTCCGCGGCAAACAGCACGATGGGGCGGCTGGTCGTCGATGCGGGGTGAAAGTAAAGCTTCATTGGAGTCTCCGGGATGAGGTGGGGCTGGGCGCTGAATGCGTCACCGAACGGCGGGTTTCCGCGCGCCGCCAACGTTACTTCGGTTCGGCAAGTGTGACAAGTTCCCGCTGCCAACGCCTTGCGAGAATCCGCAATCACCCGGTTGCGCCCTTCAGCTTCAGGCGAAAGTGCCGAAGATGACGGGTGCCCACCCCAGACCTGTCCATGTCGCAAGTGCTCGAACTGGCTTTGATGGCCGCTGCGTTCGTGGCGTCAGCGTACGCGACGTGGTGGGTGACGTCCGGCAGTGCCAGCCGCCGCTGGGAATGGCGGCTCTGGGGACTGGCAAGCAACCGCCGCGAAACCGAAGAGCGACTGCGTTTCGTGTTTGACCACTCGATCGACGGGATCATGACGTTCTTGCCTGACGGCACGATCGTGTCTTGCAATCCTGCGGCCGGCCAGTTGTTCGCCAGCCCGCCCGCGCAGCTGATCGGTCAGCGCCTGCAGAATTGGCTGACGCCCTACGTCGACATCCACGGCGTTGTCGGTCAATTTCCGCCCGGCTTGCACGAAACCGTGGCGCGCCGGGACAACGCGGCGGACTTTGCCGTCGAAGTCACCGTCAGCGAGTCCCGCCTCAACGGCATGCCCCAGTTGATCGCGTTCATTCGCGATATTACCGAGCGCAAGGCATCGCAGGAACGCATGGCGATGCTTGCGAACTACGACAGTCTCACGGGCTTGCCCAATCGGGTCCTGTTTCGCGACCGGCTGCGCGAGGGCATGAAGCGCGCCCAACGCAGCGGTCGGGCGTTGGGATTGATGTTCCTCGACCTGGACCGCTTCAAAGTCGTGAACGACAGCCTGGGGCACGAAGTCGGGGACCGGCTCTTGCAACATGTCTCGCAGGCCTTGACCCGTTGTCTTCGCAGCGTGGATTCAGTCGCGCGCGATGCGGCGGACGATACCGTCACGATCGCGCGCCTGGGCGGTGACGAGTTCACGATTGTTGTCGAAGGCATCGACGGGTCTGACGACGCCGCACTCATCGCCCGAAGAATTCTCGAAGCCCTGCTCGAACCCTTCGTCTGCGAAGGCGAAGAGATCGTGATCACGGCAAGCATCGGCATTTCCCTGTACCCCGCGGACAAATCCGACCTGGATGGCCTGATTCGCCATACCGACATGGCGATGTATCGCTCCAAGGCGCGCGGACGAAACACGTTCACGTTCTACAACGCCGACATGAACGCCGAAGTCGAGGCGCGACTGTCTTTGGAGACGAGCCTGCGCCACGCGCTCGACCGCAACGAGTTCAACTTGCTGTACCAGCCCAAGGCCGACTTGAAGACCGGCCGAATCACCGGGGTCGAGGCCCTGATCCGCTGGAACCGCCCGGGTTTCGGCGTGGTTCCGCCGGACCAGTTCATCACGGTTCTCGAAGAAACCGGCTTGATCCTTCCGGTGGGCGCCTGGGTGATTCGAACCGCCTGCGCCGACCTCGCGGGCTGGGACAAACTAGGCCTGCCGCCGTTGGCGCTGGCGGTCAATCTATCGGCCCGGCAGTTCCGGCACCAGCACCTGTTCCAGCTGATCTCCGAAACCCTTGCACAGGCGCGCATTGCGCCGCACCGTTTCGAGCTGGAGCTGACCGAGAGCCAGCTGATGGAAGACAACGATGCGAGCCGGGCCATGTTGGCGAGCATCGCCAATCTCGGAATTCGCGTGGCGATCGACGATTTCGGCACCGGCCATTCGTCGCTGAGCTACATCAAGCGCTTCAACATCGATACGCTCAAGATCGACCGGTCGTTTGTTCGCGAGATCACCAGCGACGACGAAGACACCGCAATCGCCACCGCCGTGATTGCGCTGGGGCGCAGCCTGCAGCTCAAAGTCGTGGCCGAGGGCGTCGAAACCCTGCACCAGGCCGACTACTTGCGGGCATTGGGCTGCGACGAAATTCAAGGGTACCTGTTGAGTCGCCCGCTCTCTTCGGAGCAGTTGATCACCTGGTTGGCGAAGTACCGCAGCACAAGAGTCCTGGGCGTGGGTGAAAGCCTGAGCGGCGAAAACTCGGCCGTCGCCGAATTGATCAGCCTCGATCTGCCGCAGGAAGCTGCCTTGGCGGGTTGAACCGCGGCCTCACTTCGCCACCGCAGCCGGAAGCGCTGCCGTGCCAGAGCGTGGCGTGCTGCCCGGGTGGAAGCCGATCAGCGCGAGCATCACGAAGAATCCGACCACATAGGCCACGGCAACATACCAGCCATGGCGCAGCCACTTTCCGACGGAACGCGCCTCGGGGTACATGTTGGCCAGCGCCACGCCTGCCGACGAACCGAACCAGATCATCGATCCGCCAAAGCCTACGGCGTAGGCCAGGAAGCCCCAGTCGTAGCCTCCTTGGTTGATCGCCAAGGCGGTCAACGGAATGTTGTCGAAGACCGCGGAAAGAAATCCCAATCCCAGCGCCGCTTGCCATGACGCGGCCGGAAGATGCTCCACGGGCATCATCGACGCGCACAGGACAAGCGAGAGCAGAAAGACCGATCCCTTGAACGCGCCGGGCAGGAGCGACCAGTCAGGTCTGCGCAGCGCCGCCGTGATGAGCAGCGCCCCCCAGACCGCCGCGCCGAGAAACGGGAAGGCATCCGACACTTCATTGAAGCGCGTATTCACGAGCACGTTGACGACCACAGCGGCGAACAGAATGAAGGCGACGACGCCGACGCGCGGCCAGTCGATGCGTGCGTCAGGGTTCGCGTCCTTCTGAATCGGTGAGTACGCCTGCTGATTCAGCGAGGCGGGGATTCCAAAGATCACGAGCGCAACCGTCGCGGCAATATAGGCCTCTAACACCTCGAGCGGTGTGATCCCCGCGATCCACATCATCGTCGTCGTTGTGTCGCCGACGACGCTGCCCGCACCGCCGGCGTTCGACGCGGCAACGATCGCCACCAGATAGCCGATATGCACTTTGCCGCGAAACACGGTGTGGGCGATCGCGCCGCCAATCATCGCTGCGGCGATGTTGTCGAGAAAGCTCGACAGCACGAACACCAGAATGAGCAGGACAAAGCAGCCCCGCCAGTCATCGGGCAGGTATCGCGGCAGGACCGCGGGGACCAGGCTTTCTTCGAAGTGTTTGGCCAGCAGCGCAAAGCCCAGCAAGAGCAGCAGCAGATTGATGAGGATCACCCATTCGTGCGTCAGGTGCGACAAGAAGCCTGGCAGGCCGGCGCCCGTCTTGAACGGCGACAGAATCATCTTGTACGCGGCAATCACGATCGCGCCGCCCAGGGC
>JBEBHW010000236.1:0-5884 GCA_040081145.1 Burkholderiaceae bacterium | reverse complement strand
GCTGATCGCGCTGCTGGTGTGCCTGATTCCCACCACCATCGGAGCGCTGCTGTCGGCCATCGGCGTGGCCGGCATGAGCCGGATGATGGGCGCCAACGTCATCGCCACGTCCGGCCGCGCGGTAGAGGCCGCCGGCGACGTGGATGTCCTGCTGCTCGACAAGACCGGCACGATCACGCTGGGGAATCGCCAGGCCAGCGCCTTCATCCCGGCCAAGGGAGTGAACGAGCAGACGCTGGCCGATGCAGCCCAGTTCGCGTCGATGGCCGACGAGACGCCCGAGGGCCGCAGCATCACCGTGCTGGCCAAGCAGAAGTTCAACCTGCGCGAGCGCGACCTCTCCAGCCACAAGACGACCTTCGTGCCGTTCACAGCGCAGACGCGCATGAGCGGCGTCGACATCGAAGGCGCGGATGGCGAAGTGCGCCAACTGCGAAAGGGCGCCGGCGACGCGATCCGCAAACATGTCGAGGCGCTGGGCGGCAGCTTCCCCGCCGACGTGCAGGCCGCCACCGATGACGTGGCGCGCAAGGGCGGCACGCCGCTGGTGGTGATGGAGTGGAGCACCCGGCCGCCGGGTACGGCGGCCACCCGCCAGGCGGGTGCCCGGCCGCCTTCGGACGGCCCGGCGCCGGCCGATGGTGCCCGCGTGCTCGGCGTCGTGGAGCTCAAGGACATTGTCAAGGGCGGCATCAAGGAGCGTTTCGCCGAGCTGCGCCGCATGGGCATCAAGACGGTGATGATCACGGGTGACAACCGGCTCACCGCCGCGGCGATTGCCGCCGAAGCGGGCGTGGACGACTTCCTGGCCGAAGCCACGCCCGAGGCCAAGCTGAAGATGATCCGCGACTACCAGGCCGACGGCCGGCTGGTGGCGATGACCGGTGACGGCACCAACGACGCGCCCGCACTGGCACAGGCCGACGTGGCGGTGGCGATGAACACCGGCACCCAGGCGGCCAAGGAAGCCGGCAACATGGTCGACCTCGACAGCAACCCGACCAAGCTGCTGGAGATCGTCGAGACCGGCAAGCAGCTGTTGATGACGCGCGGCTCGCTGACGACGTTCTCGATCGCCAACGACGTGGCCAAGTATTTCGCCATCATCCCGGCGATGTTCGTCACCACCTACCCGCAACTCGGCGCGCTGAACGTGATGGGGCTGACGAGCCCCTCATCGGCCATCCTGTCCGCGGTGATCTTCAACGCGATCATCATCGTCTTCCTGATCCCGCTGGCGCTCAAGGGCGTCAAATACCGCGCCATCGGTGCTGCCGCGCTGCTGCGCCGCAACGTCCTCATCTACGGCGTCGGCGGCCTGATCGTGCCGTTCATCGGCATTAAGACCATCGACTTCGTGCTGGCTGCGGTGCACCTCGTCTGAAGGAATCGACATGAACTCCAACGCTGTTTCCATCGTTCGTCCGGCCCTGGTCATGTTTGCGGTGCTGACCGTGCTGACCGGTGTCGCCTACCCCCTCGTCGTTACCGGCATCGGTCAGATGGCGTTTCCCGAGCAAGCCGCGGGCAGCCTGATCTTGCGCGACGGCAAACCAGTCGGGTCATTGCTGATCGGGCAGAACTTCAGCGACCCGAAATACGTCTGGGGCCGCCCGTCGGCGACCGGGCCGATGCCCAACAATGCCAGCGCATCCAGTGGATCGAACAGTGGCCCGTTGAACCCGGCGCTGACCGATGCGGTCAAGGGTCGCATCGAAGCTCTGCGTGCGGCCGAACCAGGCAACACGGCGCCGGTACCGGTGGACCTGGTCACGGCATCGGGCAGCGGGCTCGACCCGCACATCAGCGTCGCCGGTGCGCAATTCCAGGCCGCGCGTGTCGCCAAGGCACGCAACCTGCCCGTGCCACACGTACAGCGGCTGATCTCTGATCACACCGAAGGCCGGCTATTCGGGATTCTGGGTGAGCCGAGAGTGAATGCCCTGCAACTCAACCTTGCACTCGATTCGAGTCGCAGTTGAACCAAGGTGGCGCCCTACAGGTCAGGCGGCCGCCGAGGGTCCTTGCGGCGATTCCATCGTTCCGCCTGGCTGTGAAGATCGTGGACCGCGATGACCGACAACCAACGCCCTGATCCCGACGCACTGCTGGCCCAGATCCGCCAGGACGAACAGCGCGAGAAGCGTGGACGCCTGCGCATCTACTTCGGTTCGTCGGCGGGCGTGGGCAAGACCTACGCCATGCTGTTGGCGGCGCGCAAGCTGGCGTCCGAAGGCGTCGACGTGGTGGCCGGTGTCGTTGAGACCCATGGCCGTGGCGAAACCGCGGCGCTGCTCGAAGGCTTGCCACTGCTGCCGCCGGCGCAGATCGCCTACCGCGGCAAGATCCTCGCCGAATTCGATCTGGATGGTGCGCTGGCGCGCAAGCCCGGCCTGATGCTGGTCGACGAACTGGCGCACTCCAACGTCGCGGGCTCACGCCACCCGAAGCGCTGGCAGGACGTCGAGGAGCTGCTGGCGGCGGGCATCGACGTCTACAGCACGCTCAATGTCCAGCACCTGGAGAGCCTGAACGACATCGTCGGCGGCATCACCGGCATCGTGGTCCGCGAGACGCTGCCCGACACCTTCTTCGACCGTGCCGACGAAGTGGTGCTCGTGGACACGACGGCCGACGAGCTGATCGAGCGGCTGGCGGCCGGCAAAGTCTACCTGCCGGGGCAGGCCAAGCGGGCGGCGGAGAACTTCTTTCGCAAGGGCAACCTGATGGCCTTGCGGGAGCTGGCACTGCGTCGCACGGCCGACCGGGTGGAAGACGACGTGCAGGCCTACCGCATCGAGCGCCGGGTCGCGCAGGTGTGGAAGACCGCGGGCGCCCTGCTGTGCTGCATTGGCCCCCAGGAGGGCGCCGAACACGTGGTGCGCAGTACCGCGCAGCTGGCGCGGCAGCTGGCGGTGACCTGGCATGCGGTGTACGTCGAAACGCCCGCGCTGCAGCGGCTGGACGTTGGCCGGCGCGAGGGCATCCTGCAAACCGTCAAGCTGGCGCAGGAGCTCGGTGCCCGCACGGCCGTGCTGTCAGCACAGGACATCGCAGCAGCGCTGGTCGAGCACGCTCGCCAGAACAACCTGTCCAAGCTGGTAGTGGGCCAGGGCGAGGGCTTGCCATGGTGGCCCCGACGCACGTTGGGCCAGGCGGTCGCGCGGCTGGCACCCGATATCGACCGCATCGAGGTCGGCCAGTCGCAGCGCGCGAAGCCCGCCACCGCAGCACGCGGCGCTGAGGCGCCAGCCGCCTCCGAAACCGGACGCCAGGTTCGCCGATACGGGCTCGCCGCGGCCCTTTGCGCGGCCACCACCTTGCTGACGCATCTGCTCGTTCCGTACTTCGACCTGGCCAACATCGTGATGGTGTTCCTGCTGTCGGGGTTTGGCGCGGCCGCGTGGCTGGGTCGCGGCCCCGCGGTACTGGCTGCCTTCATGAACGTGGCCGCATTCGACTTCTTCTTCGTTTCGCCGCGCCTGTCGTTCGCGGTGTCCGACGTGCAGTACCTGCTCACCTTCGCGATCATGCTCATCGTCGGGTTGGCCACCGGGCAACTGACCGCCGGCTTGCGCTTCCAGGCACGTGTGGCCACCCATCGCGAGGCGCGGTCACGAGCGCTGTTCGAGGCCGCACGTGATTTGTCCAACATGCTGACCAACGAGCAGGCGATCGAGGTGGCGCAGGCCGTCATCGCACGCGAGTTCCGGGCCCAGGTGGTCGTCTACGTCCTCGATGCCAACGACCGCCTGCAGCCACCGAAGACCGATGCCAGTGGGCTGGATCGCGGCACCGCGCAGTGGACGCTGGATCACAACCAGCCGGCCGGCCTCGGCACTGACACGCTGGCAGGCAGTGCCTGGCTGTACCTGCCGCTGAAGGCGACGATGCGCTCCCGCGGCGTGCTGGCCGTGCAGCCCCTGGAACCCCGCTTCCTGATGGTGCCCGAGCAGCGGCAGCAGCTGGAGACCTTCGCGGCGCTGACGGCCATGGCACTGGAGCGCGTGCATTACATCGACGTCGCGCAGAGCGCCACCGTGCAGATGGAGTCGGAGCGCCTGCGCAACTCCTTGCTGGCGGCGCTGTCGCACGACCTGCGCACGCCGCTGGCGGCGCTGGTGGGTACGGCCGAACTGCTTGCGGCCAGCCAGCCCGCGCTCAGCGCCCAGCAGCATGAGATGGCCACGAATATCAGCGAGAAGCTGCTGCGGATGGCCGACATGGTGACCAAACTTCTCGACATGGCCCGCATCCAGAGCGGCGCGATCCGACTGCGGGTGGAGTGGCAGTCGATCGAAGAGATCATCGGTGGCGCAGTGAAGTCTGCCCACGGCGCTCTGGGTCAGCGCGCCCTGCGCGTCCAGATCGATCCCGGTGTGTCGCTGGTGGAGTGCGACGCGGTGCTGATCGAACGTGTCCTGGCCAACCTGCTGGAAAACGCCGGCAAGTACACGCCAGCGGCATCGCCGGTCGAGATCCTTGCTCGTCCAGCGGACGACGAGTTACAGGTCAGCGTGCGCGATCACGGACCCGGCGTGGCCCAAGGCCAGGAGGAGCTCATCTTCGAGAAGTTCACGCGCGGCCATACCGAGTCGGTCACTCCGGGGGTCGGTCTCGGGTTGGCCATCTGCCGAGCGATCGTTGAAGCCCATCGCGGTCGCATCTGGGTGGAGCCGACCCACCCGCACGGGGCGACCTTCACGTTCAGCCTGCCGCTCGGCACACCGCCGACCATCGACTTGGCCGATGATCTGCCCAACACTGTCGAAATGCCGGCGCCCTGATGTCGACCCCCACGCCTATCGCCCTGGTGCTCGAGGACGAGCTCGAGATCCGCAAGTTCGTGCGTGTGTCGCTCGAGGCGGAGGGGTGGCAGGTGTTTGAGGCGGGCACGGTCAGACAGGGGCTGGTCGAAGCCGGGACGCGGCGGCCAGACCTCGTGATCGCCGACCTGGGCTTGCCCGACGGCGACGGCGTGGATTTCATCCGCGAGGTCCGCACCTGGTCGGGCGTGCCGATCATCGTGTTGTCGGCCCGCACCGATGAGCGCGACAAGGTGGCGGCGCTGGACGCCGGAGCGGACGATTTCATCACCAAGCCCTTCGGCGTGGCCGAGTTGCTGGCCCGCACGCGTGCCAACCTGCGCCGCGTGCGGGCTGGACGCGCGGCCGCGGACTCGATCTTCCGATTCGGTGATGTCGAGGTCGACCTGTCGGCGCGGGTGGTGAAGAAGGATCGCGTCGAGGTCCACCTGACACCGATCGAGTACCGGCTGCTCGGCGTTCTGATCGCCAACGCCGGCCGCGTCCTGACCCACCCGTCCCTGCTGCGGGAGGTGTGGGGGCCGACCCACTCGGAAAGCACCCACTACCTGCGCGTCTACATGGGCAACCTGCGGCAGAAGCTCGAAGACGACTCGGCGCAGCCCAAACACATCGTGACGGAGACCGGCGTCGGTTATCGGCTGCTGATTGACTGACTCGAACCCGGCGTGCGTGCCCTGAGTCTGCGCCGGTCACGGCGATGCACCGGCCTTGCGGTGGCGGCGTGCTGTCAGCGACGCAATCAAATATGGCTGGCACGAGTCCGGACAAGTGGGTTGTGAACACTGCATCGTGGTCCAGCACGACGGCGATGCCCTGCTCGGGCAGGCTCCATCGAGTCGAGCTACTCTCCTATGTGCAACGACAGCTTTGCGACGCCGAACTCGGGCGACTGGCTGTCAACAACGGGTCGCAAGCGACCGCTGCGTCTTCAAATTTGAGGGATGGCAGCAGTCGTTCAACCCAGCCGGCTCCGATGCGGTCGTTCGCCGTCGACGGTCCCGGCCAGGAGCGGACAGCCGCCACGGACGGCTTTGAGGAAATGCCGAGTAGCCGGA
>JBEBHW010000235.1:0-5908 GCA_040081145.1 Burkholderiaceae bacterium | reverse complement strand
GGCGGCGGCTTTGGCGGCGCGACCGCGGCGAAGTACGTGCGCTGGCTGTCCGACTACAAGATCGACGTGGTGCTGGTCGAGCCGGGCGACGCGTTCGTCTCGTGCCCGATTTCCAACCTCGTGCTGGGCGGCAGCAAGACGATTGCCGACGTCACCGTGCCCTACGCCGGCCTGGCCAGGACGCACGGCGTGACCGTCGTGAAAGACATGGTCGCGAGCATCGACAGCGCAAGCAAGGTCGCCGTGCTCGCCTCGGGGCCGAGAATTCGCTACGACAAACTGATTCTCGCGCCGGGAATCGAGCTCGTCTGGGGCAGTGTTCTGGGCCTTCAGGAGGCCAACGCGAACGGCCGCATCCTGCAGGCGTGGAAAGCCGGCCCGGAGACGGTGGCGCTGCGCAAGCAGCTGGAAGCGATGCCAGACGGCGGCGTCTACGCGATCACGATCCCCGAAGCGCCGTACCGCTGCCCGCCCGGGCCGTACGAGCGCGCCTGCCAGGTCGCGAGTTATTTCAAGGCCGCCAAGCCGCGCTCCAAAGTGCTGATCCTCGACGCCAACCCCGACGTCACGTCCAAGGGGCCGCTGTTCAAGAAGGTCTGGGCCGAGCAGTACCCGGGAATGGTCGAGTACCGCGGCCAACACAAGGCCACTGCGGTGATCGCGAGCAGCAACACCGTCAAGTTCGAAATCCAAGACGACGTGAAAGCCGACGTGCTCAACGTGTTGCCGACGATGCGCGCCGGCGCAATCGCCGTGCAGGCGGGGCTGGCGAACATGAACTCGCGCTGGTGCGGCGTGAACTACCAGAACTTCGAATCGACGGTGGCCAAAGACATCCACGTGATCGGCGATTCGATCCAGGTCGCCCCGGCCATGCCCAAGAGCGGCCACATGGCGAACAGCCACGCCAAGGTCTGCGCCGCGGCGATCGTCGCGGAGTTGAACGGCTGGGCCGTGAACCCGGCGCCGATGCTCACCAACACCTGCTACAGCTTCGTCGACGCGAAGACCGTGATCCACGTGGCGAGCGTGCACGAGTACGTCGCCGCGGAAAAGACGTTCAAGACGGTCGCCGGGTCGGGCGGCGTGTCGCCGGGGCCGACGGAAGTGGAAGGCAATTACGCGTGGAACTGGGCGCGCACGATCTGGGCGGATGCATTGGGGTGAGCGCGAGCGGGGCAGCGGAGCGCGCTTGCCTCACGCAGCAACGCGCAAGCGTTCGTGCGGAACGGCGCTGGCCGAAACCGCGCGCAGTTGGCTCGCCTGCAGCGTCTGTACGCCGATCGTGCGGCCATCGAGGCTCATGAACTCGATCTCGTACGCTGCGCCGTTCGAGTGCACATGCACGACCACGCCAACGTCGCCCGGCTCCAGGCCGAGCTCCGGCAGCGGGCAGGCGAGTACGACCTGGGAATGCTCGAGAAAAATCGCGCTCTCCTAAAAATCTAGCTACAAAAGGAGGCCCCCCGGCTTTGCCGGGATGGCAGTAGAAGTTTGACTTTTCAGGGGGTTGTCCACCGTAACACGGAGAAACTCACCCCGGGCTGAGTGCCACTGTGCGAGTGGGGAAAGCCTTCAGCAGTTTCTTGTCCTGCGTCACCAGCATGGTGTCGAGCGTGATCGCCAGCGCGATGAATTCACAGTCGTAGGCCGAGCAGTCGCTGTCGCGAACCAGCGCAATGACAGACGCCGAATCGACTTCAAACTCCGCTCCGTTCAGCAAAGTCTCCGCCTCGGCCTGCACGCCGCAAGCCTGGTCGAACGTCAGCGTTCCGCGCCGCAAGTACCCCGCGAGAACGTTGCGAAATTCGCTTCGCCACAGGACTGGCGCAGCCCAGTCGGCGTCGTGCTCGAGCAGCGCTTCGGCTGCGGCGCTGTGCGCGCCGGGCAGGTAGAGATACGCCACGACGTTCGTGTCCACGACGATCACAGGCGGCCCTCGCGCTTCAGTGCGTCGATGTCACGCGCCAGGAATTTTCCCCTGGGCAAGGCGCCGCGCAACGCGCGCGCACGCGCCAGGCTGTCCGCAAGCGTTACCCGGTTGGGCAGCAGCATCGCTTCCAGGCACACGATGGCTTCGCTGTTCATGCTGCGGCGGTTTGTTTGCGCGTTGTGGCGCAGCCGCTCAATCACCTCGTCGGGAATGTTCTTCAAGGTCAACGTCGTGGGCATCGTGGCACTCCAACCAAAATGGAACCATTATGGTTTCGCCCTCGCATCGCGTCAACTCTTGCGCTCGAGGAAATGTGGCTCTGCCACTTTCCTTGATCCCCCGAGCGGATAGCGGACGAACGTGGCGCCGCTGATCTGAAAGGGCAAGGGGCCGTCCCTGTGCGTGCCGAACGTTCCCTGCAACCAGAGTCGCTCGCCGATTGAAACCTCGGCCCCGGCACGCAGAACGAGACCGCGCCCAGTCAACTGGCCCACGTTGGCGGGCGAGGGCAGATGCATTGGGGCAGCGCGCAACGCTTGCGGACCTTGCGCAAGAAGCGCGATCAGCGTCTCCAGAATGAACATCGGGTTGCCGCCCGTGTGACGCGCCAGCGGCGCGCCCCAAGCGCCGGCGTCGAAGTCTGGAATCGCGAGCGAATCGAGCAGACGCTCGATCGCGGCAAGCGACAACGGGCCGAGTTCCAGCGTCAGCGCGCCTTCGCTTTGATGCTCGGTAAGCCACTGCGCCGCGAGCGGCGGCGTTTCTGCCGAACGCACGCCGAGCAGCCAGGTCACGCCGGACGCCGCAGTCAGCGCGGGCAACAACTCCAGAGTGGCTTCGTCGGCGAAGTGCAGGTCGTCCAGGGCGACCAGTTCCACCCCTGCGGCGCGCCAATGCGCGAGTGAATCGACGGTTGCCTGACGCATCCGCAAGGGCTCCAGCGTGCCTGCGGGAGGTGACCCCAGCTCGGGCGCGACGCGCGCGAGTTCAGCCCGCGCCCACTCGGCTTTCGGCGGCCCGTGTTGCTGCGACAGGCCGCGTATCGCACGCGCCAGCAGCGCATACGGCACGCGTGCGTCGCCCGGCCGCGCACCGAACAGCGCGGTCTGCGCGCAGCTCGCGGCGAAGTCGGTGAGCAGGCGCGTCTTGCCGATTCCCGGCTCGCCGCTGACGAGCACGACACGGCTTTGCGCATGCACTTGGTTGAGCTGTTCCCATTCGGCCTCACGCCCCACCAGGCGCGGCGGGCGCAGGATGGCGACTGGCTGCGGCTGCCGGCTCAGCGCGCCACGCTGACCGTTCACGGGTGCGCCGCTGGTGCGGATCAGACCGGCGAGTTCTTCAGTCTCCTGGCCCGGATCGACTTGCAGCTCGCGTCGCAGCACGCTGCGCGCGTGTTCGTAGGCCGCCAATGCAGCGGAGCGGTCGCCACGCAGGTAGTGCAGGCGCATGACGCGGCGGTGCGCATGTTCCATGAACGGGTCATCGGCAACCAGGCGCTCGGCGTACAGAAGCGCGCGCGCAATCTGGCGTTCGCCCTCCAACCGACCGGCGATCTCGGCCAGCGCATCGCGCCGCGTCACGGCCCACTGTTCGCGCACGACGTCGATCCACTCGGCGAGTTCAGTCGAATCGGCGAAGTCGAGGTTGCCGAGCAGTTCACCCGCCGCGGCGTGCGGATCCGCTTCCAGGCGAGCCGGCAATGCAGCCAGATCGTGCTCGACATGGGCTGCGAGCTGGAGCACGTCGCCGGCGAGCACCACATCGGCCGCCGCGCCGCGATGAAGGCGAAACAGGCGCTGGCGCAGGCTGTTTCGCGCGTGCTCGTCGTCGACGTCGGGCCACAGCAGTGCCGCCACGCGCGCACGTGGTGTGGCGCCGCCCAAAGCGAGCAATGCCAGCAGCGCGGCGTCCTTGCGCTCCAGGCGGATCGGCGCGGCGCCGGGCACGTGCAGCGACGGCGTGCCGATCAACTGCAGCGCGATCCGCGATCCCGATTGGCGTTGTTGTTCTTCGGCCAAGTGCTGCTCCGAGGAGAAGCGATGCAACAGATGCGCCCGCAGGGTGCGCCTTTGCATGGCAGGGAGTGATCGCAGCATATGGAGAAACCGTCTCGCCGCGGGTGCGGGTATTCACCTTGTCAAACTTAAGGAATAAACAGCTCTTGGTGGAAGCCGGTCGGCTGCCGCGCTCTGCCCGCCGGCAGAACGGCGGGATCGGCGTGCCCGTCGCTACCTTGCCGCGAGGCCGGGTCATCGCTCGACCGTAACGTCGAAGGCGTTACCCGAGTGTTATCGGCTGGCCGGGGGACCGCGAGGCGACAAAGGTTGATCGACCCTGCTGCGCGCACGCCGCTAAGATCGGCTCAGTCATTGGACGGCGCGCGGATGGATTCGCGGACTGCCGCGACGCCAAGCGAACCGAGCTGAACAGGGGTAAGCAGAATGGCATGTCATCTCAAAGCCGGCGGCGGCCTCTATTCGCGGCTGCGCATCGGCGCGGTGTTGCTCGCCGCCGGCGAAGGCCGGCGCATGGGCGGCGTGGCGAAGGGCTTGATCCGCCTGCAGGGCGTGCCGCTGCTGCGCCGGCAATTGATTGCGCTGAGCGGCGCCGGGGTCGACGAGGTGATCGTCGTCACCGGCCACGCGCAGGCCGAGGTCGAGAAGGAGGTGCTCGGCTTCAGCATCACGCTCGCGCACAACGACGCCTGGGCCGATGGGCAGGACGGCTCGGTGCGCTTCGGCCTGGCGGCGCTGAACGGTGCGTTCGATGCGATCTTCATCATGCCGAGCGACCAGCCGCTGATCGCCGCGGACGACCTGACCGAACTCATCAGCGCGTTCAAGAAGCGCGCGGGCGGGCATGTGGTCGTGCCGATTGTGAACGGCCAGCGCGGCAACCCGATCCTGCTCGACGACGAGGCGCGCGCGTTGATCATGGACAGCGGCGCGAAGCTGGGCTGCAAACACCTCACCGAACGGCACCCGGAACTCGTGCACGTCCATCAGAGCACCAACGTCCGGTTCATCACCGACCTCGATACGCTGGACGACGTGCGCCTGCTCTCGCAGCGCACCGGGTGGAAGTTGGAGCTGCCGGTGACTGCTGCGATCCCGGCGCCGCTTTGATTCAGCGGCTGGTCGGGTTGCGCTTCAGCGCGTCGACGGCGCGCTCGAGAATCACGCGGGGTCCAGCCCGCGCGCCACCTGGTCCGGAAGGCGCAGCAGCGCGCGCTGCGTGCGCTCGCCCTGGTCGCGCGTCGCGCGCAGCAATAAGTCGATGTCGGTCGTGCCGCGCTCGTAGCCGAGGGCGTACAGCGCGTAGCCCCCGATCAACACGTATTCGACGCCTTCCTCGTTCAGCGCGACGAGAAGAAGCTTCAGGTCTTCAACGCTCGCCGGTCGAGCAAACTTGACGCCGCTCGGGTAGCCACCCTCATTCGGGTCCGTCATTGCCCGCGCGTCTGCAATGCCGCGTTCTGCGCCATCACCCGCGCCAGCGCCTCGTTGACCTGAGCGTCGGCCTCTTCGTGCGACTTGAAGCGATAGACGCCCTGGGCAATTCCGGTGCTAGAAACGCGTGCCAACGCGCGGCTCCCTGCTTGATGGATTGCAGCGCGCCGCAGTGCGTCGGCCTGGGGCATGGGCGTCAGTTCGGGCAGTGAACGACCGATGGTGCGCATGCGGGCACTTTAGCGCAGGCGCGCGAAGCCGCGTTTTCCGGTTCGCGTAAACGCTAGTTGCCGGGGCCACTTCGGCGGGTCAGCATGCGGGATTGCCACGCCCCGGGAGGTGACCGCCATGATTCCGCGCGACTTCGACTATCACGCACCCAAGACCATCCCCGATGCGCTCAAGCTGCTCGGCCAATTTGGCGACGAGGCCAAACTGCTCGCCGGCGGGCACAGCCTGCTGCCGATGATGAAACTGCGCTTCGCGCAGCCGGGGCACTTGATCGACCTGGGCCGAATCGGCG
>JBEBHW010000234.1:0-5912 GCA_040081145.1 Burkholderiaceae bacterium | reverse complement strand
GCGGTTTCGGGGTCGCGTATCTCGCCCACCAGGATGCGGTCGGGGTCGTGGCGCAGGATGGAGCGCAGGCCGCGCGAAAAGCTCAGGCCCTTCTTCTCGTTGACCGGGATCTGCAGCACACCCGGCAGCTGGTACTCGACCGGGTCTTCGATGGTGATGATCTTGTCCTGGCCGTTGTTGATCTCGGTCAGCACGGCGTACAGCGTGGTCGTCTTGCCGCTGCCGGTGGGGCCGGTGACGAGCAGCATGCCGTAGGGCTCGCGCGCCAGGCGCCGAATGTGCGCGATGCTGGCGGCGTCGAAGCCGAGGTTGCCGAGCTGAAGACCCAGCAACTGGTCCGTCAGCGCCTGCTTGTCCAGGATGCGCAGCACCGCGTCTTCGCCGAAGATGCTGGGCATCACGGAGACGCGGAAGTCGATCGCGCGGCCCTTCATCGCCACCTTGAAGCGGCCGTCCTGCGGCAGACGGCGCTCCGAGATGTCGAGCTCGGCCAGCACCTTGATGCGCGACAGCACCTGCTCGGCGAGCTCACTGCCGGGCACGTTGCCCACCGGGACGAGCACGCCGTCGATGCGGTACTTCAGCGTCAGGCCGGACGCGGTGGTTTCGACGTGGATGTCGCTGGCCAGCGACTTCAAGGCGTCGTAGATCGTCGAGCTGACGAGTTTGACGACGGGGCTGTCGTCTTCGCTGATCGACGCGAGCGACAGCGATTGCACCGCGTCACCGAGCGTCGTGTCGGCGAGTTGCGCGTTGCCGAGCACGGAGTCCATGGCGCGCATCGATTCTTCATGGCGCGAGAGGTAGGCTCGAATGTCCGCGGCCGCCGCGAGGCGAAACGAGAAGCTGGCCGCGATGCGGTCTTCGGCCCAGGCGCGCAGGCCCGCGTCGAAGGGGTCGCCGAACACGACGCGCAGCTCGCCGCCGCTGTCGCGCAGCGCCAGGCATTCATGGGCCGCGGCTTCGGCGAACGGCAGCACGTCGAACGCCGGCTCGGCGCGGTGCAGGTCGTCCATCGTGAGCGCGGGAAAGCGCACGGTGGCGGACAGGCGCCGCAGGAACTCGCCCGGTGTCGTGGCCAGCAGGCCTTCCAGCGCATCGACGAGCTTGATGCCGCCCGCGCGCGCCTGCGCACGGGCCGCGGCCAGCGTGTCGGGCGCGATCACCTCGGCCTGGAACGCGAGCCCTTCGTCAAGCATGTTCATTGCCGCGCCTCTCGAGCCAATGTGGCTTCGCCACTTTGCTTGATCCCCCTCGGGGGGCGGACGACGTAGTCGTCGGCCCGGGGGGCGTTCATTTCACGTTCTCCGCCAGCTCGAAGATCGGCAGGTACAGCAGCACCACGATGAGCCCGACGAGAGCGCCCACCAGCACCATCAGCGCGGGTTCGAACAGCCGCGTGAACCACTCGACCCAGCGTGCCAGTTCGTCTTCGTGGAACAGCGCGATGCGCTCCACCATGTCGGGCATGCGCCCGGTCTGCTCGCCCACCACGAGCAGGCGCTTCGACACCTGCGTGGTCAGGCGCTGAGTCTCGAAGGCGCGCGAAATCGCCTGCCCTTCGCGAATCTCGCGCGCGGCGCGTGCGAGTGCTTGGCGCAGCAGGGGCGACAGCAACGTGCCCGCCATGTCCAGCGCACTGGGCAGCGCAATGCCGCTTTTCAGCAGCATTGCCAGGGTCCGGTAGAAGCGCCCGAGTTCATAGGTCCGCAAGCGCTCGCCGATGGCGGGAACGCGCCAGAGGCGCGGGCCGATCCAGGCGTGCACGGCAGGGCGCGTGAGCAGCAGCGCGGCGGCGCCCAACAGCAGCAGCAAGGCGAGCAGCACGGCCAGCGCATGGTCTTCCAGCAACTGACCCCAGCCGACGAGCGCGCGTGTGAGAAACGGCAGCTGGCTGCCGATCTCTTCATAGATGCGGCTGAACTTGGGCACCACGTAGAACAGCATGAAGGCGCTGACGAGCGCGCCCACCGCCATCAGCGTCAGCGGGTAGATCGAAGCCGAGACCACCTTGCGGCGCACCCGGTCGATCTGCTGCCGGTAGTCCAGGAAGCGCGCCATCGCCTCGCGGATGTCGCCGGTGCGCTCGGCGGCGCGCACGCTGGCCACGAACAGCGGCGGGAACGTGGCGCCCTGGCGCTCGAGCGCGTCGGAGAAATTCATGCCGCGGTGCAGGTCGGCTCGCACGGCGCCCAGCACGGTCGCCGCGGCGCGCCCGGCTTCTTTGTCGGCCAGCAGGTCGACCGACTCCACCAGCGACAGCCCCGCCGCCAGCAGCGACACGAGCTCCTGGATGAACAGCTCCAGCGCGAAGCCGGCGCGCTTGCCGCCGAACCTTGCCGCCAGCGGAAAACGCGGCTTGATCGAAATGACGGCCAGGCCCTGCGCCGCCGCGTTGAGCAAAGCCTGCTGGGCATCGCTCGCCTCGACGCGCAACTGCACGATGGCGCCCGCCCCTTGCAGCGCCTTGATGCTGAACGTCGCCATCGCTGGGTTGCCCGTGTTTACCAGTTGACGATGTCGGCGTCGTCGCCGCTGCCGCCGGCGCGGCCGTCCTTGCCGAACGAGTACAGGTCGTATTCGCCGTGCTCGCCCGGCGCCTTGTACTGGTAGCTGTTGCCCCAGGCGTCGGGTGGGGCGGCCTTTTTCAGGTACGGCCCGGCCCACTTGGCTTCATTGGTCGGCTTGACGAACAGCGCCGCCAGGCCTTGTTCGGTGCTCGGAAAGCGCCCGGTGTCGATGCGGTATTGCTCGAGCGCCTTTTCCAGGCCGTCGATCTGCGCGCGCACCGCCTTGACTTCGGACTTGCCGATCTGCGAGAAGTAGCGCGGCCCCACGTAGCCCGCGAGCAGGCCGATGATGACCATCACCACCAGCAGTTCGAGCAGCGTGAAGCCGGCGCCGCGGCGGCATGCGCCGAGGGCGGTCGGCCTGAAAGTCCACTGAGGCGTGTGCATGGCAACTGACGTGGGATTGAAGCGGTCGTTCATGGCGCGACTACTGCCGCGGCGGGTATTTATTCAGCTTGCGCTGCAGCGTGCGCCGGTGCATGTTGAGCGCGCGCGCGGTCGCCGAAACACAGCCGCCGTGGTGCGCCAGCACGGCCTGGATATGCTCCCACTCCAGGCGGTCCACCGACAGCGGCTTATTCGCCGGCCGCATGTCGGCGTTGGGTGCCTTCTGGTCGAAGGCAGCGACGATCTGGTCGGCGTTGCTCGGCTTGCTGAGGTAATGCGTGGCGCCGAGCTTGATCGCCTCGATCGCGGTGGCGATGCTCGCGTAGCCGGTGAGCAGCACGATGTTCGTATTCGGGTCGAGCGATTTAAGGCGCTCCACCACTTTCAGGCCCGTCATGTCGGGCAGGTGCAGGTCGAGCACCGCGTACTCCGGCGGCGCCTCCTCTACCTGGCGCAGCGCCGAAGCGCCGTCGTGCGCGAGTTTGACGGCAAAACCGCGCGCCTCCATGGCGCGCGCGAGCACCGCGCAAAACGTCTGGTCGTCATCGGCCAGCAGCATCGTTGGGCGGTCGCACAGCGCGGCGTCCATTACTTCACCTCCGTTTGCGTTTCGATCTTGATGGCCTGCAGTGGCACGCGAATTTCGGCGCGCGCGCCGCCGGTGGCCTGGTTCGACAGGTGCAGCGAGCCGCCCAGACGCTCGACGCTCGCGGCACTGAGCATCAGGCCCAGCCCCATGCCGCCCTCGAAGGCCTTGGTCGTCTGGACCTGTTGACCCAGGCGCGCCAGCACGTCGGGCGAGAAGCCCGGGCCGCGGTCGAGCACGGTGACGACCAGCTCGCCACTGCTCCAGTCGGCGCGGACTTCCACATGCCGGGGCGACGCGCGCACCGCGTTGTCGATCAGGTTCGTGACCGCCTGGCGCAGCGTTTCCTCGGCGACGATGTGGTGCGCCGGGCTCGTCTTGTCGAGCGACGCGACCATCGACGCACCCGGGTGCAGCGTGCGCGCGCGCTCGACGATGGTGTGAATGAAATGGTCGATGCGCGCCGCCGTGGCCGCCTCGGCGCGGCGCCGGTCGCCCGCGGCGGCCAGGTTGGAGACGATGCGCTTGCACGTCTTCACCTGGTCGTCGATCAACTGCAGATCCTGCACCAGCTTGCAGTCGGCGTTGCGCTCGCGCTGCAATTCGGCCACGACCACGGCGACGGTGGACAACGGGCTGCTCAATTCATGCGCATACCCGGCCGCGAGCGCGCCGATCGCGACCACCGATTCGTTGCGCATCTGCGCGTCGCGCGCTCGCGCCAGCAGGTGCTCGTGCCGGCGCAGCGCGCCGTGCATGCGGTTCACGAAGAACGCGAGCAGCGCCGCGGTGAACAGGTAGTTCACCACCATGCCGTTTTCGTGCAGCTCGTAGACCTGGGTCTCGCCCGATGGGTGGAACAGTGGTACATGGGCGTAGCGCAGGAACGCGTAGGCGAGCATCGTCGAGAACGCCGTTGCCCAGACCCAGCGCGGCGGCAAGGCCGAGGCGGCAATCGCCATCGGCAGCACGAACAGCGGCGCAAACGGGTTCGACGCGCCGCCGGTCAGGTACAGCACGCTCGCGAACATCGCGATGTCGAGGTGTGCCTGGAGAAACAGTTCCAGCGCACTCACGCGGGGTGCGCGGCGCACGCGGATCCATGTCGCCACCGCGATCAGAGCTTCGACGATCAGCACGATGACGATCGCGCCGGTGGGCACCTGCACCCCGTGCTGGACCGTCACGACAAACAGCGTGAGCGCCTGCGCCAGCGGCGCGAACACACGCAGGAAGGCGAGCAGCCGCAGGCCCTGCAAGGTGCCATGCGGCGAAGCAATCAGTTCGCGGCCCGGGGGCTGCAAGGAAAGCCACGACAGCGTGGCGGCGGTGCGGGGGTTCAAAGGCGTGGGTCCCCGGTTGGCTTCGTTTCGCGATTGCAGATGTCGATTGCTCGACACGAATTCTCAAAGGCCGGCTGCCGGGCACATTGATCGCCATCAATACGGGCCTTGACGCAGCTCAATCCGCGACGCGTTTCACCCCCCTAACTTAGAAACAGATTGGATACCGCAGCGGACTCGTCGGGCTTTGCGATGTCGGGCCCGAATCGATCGCCGCCACTGGGAAAACCCCCGAAATCCGGGTGGGTGCGACACCATGTCGCATTGGATACATCGCGTCACGTTCTTAACATTTCCGCGTGCGTGGTAGTTGGCGAATCGAGGTTCCGGCAAAACCACCGGTTCGCACGACGCCGCATGCCCAGACGAGGACCGACAACGAGAGGCGGGGGTATCCGATGACGCAAGTTTCCACTGCTGGGCGCGCCCGGGCCAGCACCACGACCCAGGGCAATCAATCCACCAGGCTGGCCGCCTCACTCGCGATCGCCGGTCTGGCGTTGCTGGCGGCGAGCCAGGCGCAGGCGGCGATCGCGTGCACACGCACGATCACCGCCGATGTGGTGTCGATCGACATGCCACTCCTGCACAACCGGCTCGGCTCGTCGAACGTGAACGGCATGATGTTCGCGTTGCGCCGCGATGTCGTCGACATCGGCTCGAACAAGCCCGAGAGCCAGGGCGGCGTGCTCAGCCCGGGCGGCGTGAAGCTGCGCGACGACAAGCGCCCGCGCCCACTGGTGCTGCGCGTGGCCGCGGGCGACTGCCTGACGGTCAACTTCCAGAACCTGGTGTCGGTGGCGCCAAATGCACGCAACTTCGCCGTCGACCGCGACGGCGTCGGCAATGACCCGAACCCGGTGACCGCCGACGGCACGCCGCAGATCCTGGTCTCGGTGGACGAACAGGTGGCCGACCGGCGCACCAGCTTCCATGCGAACGGCATGCAGGTGCGCAGCGCCGGGGGCATCGCCAACGACGGTTCATTCGTCGGCGCGAATGCGTCCAGCCTTGCCGCTCCTGGGC
>JBEBHW010000233.1:0-5921 GCA_040081145.1 Burkholderiaceae bacterium | reverse complement strand
GCGGTGCTGTACATCGACCGCCACCTCGTGCATGAGGTGACGAGCCCGCAAGCCTTCGACGGCCTCGATCTGGCCGGGCGCAAGGTGTGGCGGCTCGCGGCGAACCTGGCGGTGAGCGACCACAACGTGCCGACGACGGATCGCTCCGCGGGCATCAGCGACCCGGTGTCGAAGCTGCAGGTCGATACGCTGGATGCGAATTGCGATCGCCACGGCGTTACGCAGTTCAAGATGAACGACTTGCGCCAGGGCATCGTGCACGTCATCGGGCCCGAACAAGGCGCCACCTTGCCGGGAATGACCGTCGTCTGCGGCGACTCGCACACGTCCACGCACGGCGCCTTCGGTGCGCTCGCACACGGCATCGGCACGAGCGAAGTCGAACACGTGCTGGCCACCCAAACGCTGCTCGCGCGCAAGGCGAAGAACATGCTGGTGCGTGTGGAAGGCACCTTGCCCAGGGGCTGCAGCGCGAAAGATCTGGTGCTCGCGATCATCGGAAAGACAGGCACTGCGGGCGGCACCGGCTACACGATCGAATTTGCCGGTTCGGCGATTCGCAAGCTCAGCATGGAAGGGCGCATGACGGTGTGCAACATGGCCATCGAGGCGGGTGCGCGTGCCGGCCTGGTGGCGGTCGACAACACGACGCTGAGCTACGTGAAGGGCCGGCCATTTTCGCCGACCGGCGTCGAGTGGGACATGGCGGTGAGCTACTGGCGCGGCCTGCAGTCCGACGCCGACGCGAAGTGGGACGCCGTGGTCGAACTCGACGCGTCGCAGGTGGCGCCGCAAGTGACCTGGGGCACGTCACCTGAAATGGTGGTGGCAGTCGACGGCCGGGTGCCCGACCCCGAACGCGAAAAAGACCCCGGCAAACGTGACGCGATCGAGCGCGCCTTGACCTACATGGCGCTGACGCCGAACAAGGCGATTACCGACATTCGCATCGACAAGGTGTTCATCGGCAGTTGCACGAACTCGCGCATCGAAGACTTGCGCGACGCGGCGGCGGTGGTGCGGCGCCTGGGCGGCAAGGTCGCGGCGAACGTCAAGCTGGCGATGGTCGTGCCGGGCTCGGGGCTGGTCAAGCAGCAGGCTGAAGCCGAAGGCCTGGACAAGCTGTTCATCGCCGCAGGCTTCGAGTGGCGCGAGCCGGGCTGTTCGATGTGCCTGGCGATGAACGCCGATCGCCTGGAGCCGGGCGAACGCTGCGCGTCCACGTCCAACCGCAACTTCGAAGGCCGGCAAGGTGCGGGCGGGCGCACGCATCTGGTGAGCCCTTCGATGGCGGCGGCGGCGGCGATCGAAGGGCATTTTGTCGACGTGCGTCGCATCGCCTGAAACGCGCCACAAGGAATCCGCATGCAGCCGTTTCGCATTCACAAAGGCCTGGTCGCACCCGTCGACCGCGAAAACGTCGACACCGACGCGATCATCCCGAAGCAGTTTTTGAAGTCGATCAAGAAGTCAGGATTCGGCGAGAACCTTTTTGACGCCTGGCGTTTTCTCGACCCCGGCGAGCCCGGGCAAGACCCGGCGGCGCGCAAACCCAACCCCGACTTTGTATTGAATCAGCCGCGCTACAAGGGCGCGTCGGTGCTGCTCGCGCGGCGCAACTTCGGCTGCGGCTCGTCGCGCGAACACGCGCCGTGGGCCCTGGATCAATACGGATTCCGCGCGCTCATCGCGCCGAGTTTTGCCGACATCTTTTTCAACAACTGCTTCAAGAATGGCCTGCTGCCGATCCAGCTCCCGGAGCTGACCGTCGCCAAATTGTTCGACGAAGTCGCGGCGTTTGTCGGCTATCAATTGACGGTCGATCTGGAGCAACAAATCGTCATCAAGCCCGACGGCAGCAGCGTGCAATTTGACGTCGAGCCGTTTCGCAAGTTCTGCCTGCTTGGCGGTTTCGATGACATCGGCCTGACGCTGCGCCACGCCGACAAGATTCGCGCGTTCGAGGCGCAGCGCCTCCTGCAGCGACCCTGGTTGACGCGCCGCGTCGGAGGCCCGCCATGAAGATCGCCGTGCTGCCGGGTGACGGCATCGGGACCGAGATCGTCGCCCAGGCATTGCGCGTCTTGCAGTGCCTGGACCTGAAGTTCGAGACCGAACAGGCACTGGTGGGAGGCGCGGCGTATGAGGCGCTGGGACACCCGCTGCCGCCGAGCACGCTCGCGCTTGCGCAGCAAGCCGACGCGGTGTTGTTCGGCGCCGTGGGCGATTGGAAGTACGACAAGCTGGAGCGGGCGCTCCGCCCGGAGCAGGCGATTCTGGGCCTGCGCAAACACCTGGGCTTGTTCGCCAACTTCCGGCCGGCAATTTGCTACGAGCAGCTCACGCACGCATCGAGCCTCAAGCCCGAACTCGTTGCGGGCCTGGACATCCTCATCATTCGCGAACTCACGGGCGACATCTATTTCGGCCAGCCGCGCGGCCGGCGCACCGCACCCGATGGCGCGTTCGCCGGGGCGGAAGAGGCGTTCGACACGATGCGCTACACGCGCCCCGAAATCGAACGCATCGCGCACGTCGGATTTCAGGCGGCGCGCAAGCGCAGCAAGAAGCTCACCAGCGTGGACAAGGCGAACGTGCTCGAAACCTTCCAGTTCTGGAAAGACGTCGTCACGCAGGTGCACGCGCAGTACCCGGACGTAGAGCTCGAACACATGTACGTCGACAACGCGGCGATGCAATTGGTGCGCGCGCCGAAGGCGTTCGACGTGATCGTCACGGGCAACATGTTCGGCGACATTTTGTCCGACGAAGCGGCGATGCTCGCGGGCTCGATCGGCATGCTGCCCTCGGCCTCGCTCGACGCCAACGGCAAAGGCCTGTACGAGCCGAGCCACGGCAGCGCACCCGACATCGCAGGCAAGGACCTGGCCAATCCGCTGGCTACAATCCTGTCCGCTGCCATGATGCTCAGATTCACACTGAACCAACCACTCGCTGCCGAGCGCATCGAGGCGGCGGTGCGCAGCGTGCTTGGCAAGGGATTGCGCACCCCCGACATCTGGTCGGCCGGGACGACGAAGGTGGGGACCCGTGCCATGGGCGACGCCGTGGTCGCTGCCTTGGGCGAGCAGGGCTCCAAAACCATTGCCGCGAAGACCACGAAGGGCTAGTCGCTCGGTTCGTTTCGCCTCTCCTGCCGGCGTTTCGAGCCGCAGGAAGAAGTGGCAGGCCAACCGATCCGAGAGGGGCGATGGACATGAAACTGACGGGCTTGGTGGGGTGGCGCGGAATGGTCGGTTCCGTACTGCTCGAGCGCATGCAGGCGGAGGGCGACTTCGGTCACATTGAACCGGTGTTTTTCAGCACGAGCAATGCGGGCGGGCAGGCGCCTGCGTTCGCGAAGAACGAGCGCAAACTGCGCGACGCCTTCGACATCGAAGCCCTGAAGCGCTGCGAGATCATCGTCACCGCACAAGGGGGCGACTACACGGCAGATGTATTCCCGCGGTTGCGCGCGGCGGGCTGGGCCGGCCACTGGATCGATGCTGCATCGACGCTGCGCATGAAGTCCGACGCCGTGATCATTCTCGACCCGGTCAACATGCCTGTGATCCGCGACGCGTTGGCGAAAGGCGGGCGCAACTGGATCGGCGGCAACTGCACCGTGAGCTGCATGCTGATGGGCGTGGGCGCGCTGTTCAAGGCGGGTTGGGTCGAGTGGCTGAACACCATGACCTATCAGGCGGCGTCGGGCGGCGGCGCGGCGCACATGCGCGAGATGCTGAGCCAGTTCGGCGCGCTGCACGCGCCGGTCAAGGCGCTGCTCGACGACCCGAAAAGTGCCATCCTGGAGATCGACCGTCGCACCGTCGAGACACAACGCGGTTTGAGCGCTCAGGCGACCGAACACTTCGGTGTTCCCCTGGCAGGCAGCCTGATTCCCTGGATCGACAAGGATCTGGGGGGCGGCGTCAGCCGCGAAGAATGGAAGGGCTCGGCCGAGGCGAACAAGATCCTTGGTCAAGGCGAGGGGTTTGCCAAGCCTGGCGTGCTGGTCGATGGATTTTGCGTGCGCGTCGGCGCGATGCGCTGCCACAGCCAGGCCTTGCTCTTCAAGCTCAAGAAAGACGTGCCACTTGCCGATATCGAAGACGCGATTCGCAATGACAACGCCTGGGTCAAAGTGGTCGCGAACAACCGCGAAGCCAGCGTGCAAGAACTCACGCCCGTGGCAGTCAGCGGGACCATGAATATTCCGGTGGGGCGGCTGCGCAAGATGGCGATGGGCCCGCACTACCTGGGCGCCTTTACGATCGGCGACCAGTTGTTGTGGGGTGCTGCCGAGCCATTGCGGCGCATGTTGCGCTTGCTCGTGCAAGCGTGAGGCTGCGGCAAAGTCAATGCAAACGCCGCAGAATGTGTGACAAAGGTGAAACTGTTCGAATATCAGCCAACGCTTGAGCTTGTCAGCGTATCTGCTTGATGTTATTGTGATTTCTGTTGCCGCCCTGGATAATCGCGCGATTTGTATCGCGCTTGAGCGTTGACACGCGCGGGTTTGTCAGAAAACCTGCTTGATCATTTTTGGGAGACGCCTTGAAAAGCCGAACGAAATTTGCCGGGCGCTTCGTCCTGACCCACGTGGCAGCCGCCGCGATGTGGCTGTCCGTTCCGCAAGCGTGGGCTCTGGGCCTGGGGCGCTTGCAGATGCAATCGGCGCTGGGCGAAACCCTGGCCGCGGAAATCGACGTGACGAGCCTGAGCGCGGAAGAAGCGTCGAACTTGCGGGTTCGCGTGGCGCCACCCGACGCCTACCGCGCTGCCGGCGTCGACTACAACAATGTCTTGCCGGGAACGACCGCGGTGCTGCAGCGCCGGCCCGATGGCCGGCCCTATTTGCGCCTGACGAGCGACCGCCCGGTTCAGGAACCCTTCGTCGACGTGATCCTGGAAATGACGTGGTCCACGGGCCGCCTGGTGCGCGAATACACCTTGCTGCTCGACCCGCCCACGAGCGTGGCCAAGGCTGCGCCGGCAGCGCCCGTGGCAGCCACTGCTGCACCCGTGATAGCCGCGACGCCGCCCCTGCCACCAACGCGCGCGCCGGTGCCCGCGACGGCACCCCCGCCGCCGGTGGAGACTGCCGCGGCTCCCACGGCCGCCCCCGACGCGACCACCGCGACGCCGTCGCCGGTGGCCTCGAGCGCCACATCGCCAGCAGCGCCCCTGGGCTCGAGCGAACCGCAACGCGTCGAGTCCCCAGAGCGGCCCATTGCCACGCAACCCGCCGAATCACGCTCTGCAGGCAGCGAAGCGGGACAAGACTATTCGGTCAAACCCGGCGACACGCTGTCGGCGATCGCGGCGCGCAATCAGCGCCCTGGCATTTCGCTCGATCAAATGTTGGTGTCCTTGTTCAACGCCAACCCGCGGGCGTTCAGCGGCGAGAACATGAACCGCTTGAAAGCGGGTGTGGTCTTGGCGGTTCCCGGCGGTGAAGCCGCCAAGGACGTGCCGCGTGCGCAGGCGCGCCAGCTCGTCCAGGCGCAAAGCGCCGACTTTGCCGCCTACCGGCAACGCCTCGCCGCTGCGGCGCCGTTGGCGAAAACGGAAGGGTCGTCGCGTCAAGCCAGTGGGCAGGTGCAGACCGAGGTCGAAGACCGCAAGCCTGCCGGCGCGTCGGCGCCCGACAAGCTGACCTTGAGCAAGGGAGCGCTTGCCGCGAAAACGCCGGCGATTGAAGACAAGATTTCCAAAGAGCGTGAAAAGAAGGACGCCGACACGCGCGTTGCTGAACTCACGAAAAACGTTGAAGACCTGAAAAAGCTTTCCGGCGCCGCGGCGACCCCCGCGCCGGCGGCGAAGGCCAGCGGCGGCCCAGGTGTCACGATTGCTGCGGCGCCTGCGCCGAAGCCGGTGGTGACGCCGCCGCCGCCTCCGCCTCCGCCTCCGCCTCCGCC
>JBEBHW010000232.1:0-5927 GCA_040081145.1 Burkholderiaceae bacterium | reverse complement strand
TACACGCGCAGCGAAGGCTGGAGCCTCGAAGAAGGTATCGTGAAGAGCGGCAGCTTCGGTATCGACCAAGGGGTGGGGGTGCGCGCCGTGGCCGGCGAAAAAACGGCGTTTGCCTATTCCGATGACATCTCGGAAACCTCGCTGCTCGACGCCGCGCAGACTGTCCGAACCATCGCTGCGGCGGGCCAGAGCCGCAAGGTGAAAGTTCACTCCACCAGCAAGATTGCACCGAGCCGCGTTCTCTACGCGCCGATGGACCCCATCGCCACTTTGGACAGCACCCAAAAGGTCGCTTTGTTGGAGCGGGTCGAGCGCATGGCGCGAGCCGTCGATCCGCGCATCAAGCAGGTAATGGCAGGGTTGGCGGGTGAATACGACGTCGTCTTGATCGCGCGCGCCGACGGCACGCGGGCGGCTGACGTGCGCCCGCTCGTGCGCCTCTCGGTCACCGTCATCGCCGAACAAACCATTGACGGTGAGGTGCGCCGTGAAGTCGGAACCGCAGGGGGCGGCGGGCGCTTCGGGTTCGGCTACTTTCACGACAGCGTCATCGAGAGCTATGTCCGAGACGCAACCAACGCTGCGCTGACGAACCTGGAATCGCGCCCGGCCAAGGCGGGCGAGATGAGCGTTGTCCTGGGCCCGGGTTGGCCCGGTGTGCTGTTGCACGAGGCGATCGGCCACGGCCTGGAGGGCGACTTCAATCGAAAGGGCAGCAGTGCGTTCAGTGGAAAGATTGGTCAGCGCGTCGCTGCCAAGGGTGTGACGGTGCTCGACGACGGAACCCTGCCCGACCGGCGGGGCTCGCTGAACGTTGATGACGAAGGCAACGTCTCGCAGCGCAATGTATTGATCGAAGACGGCATCCTCAAAGGCTATCTTCAGGACTCGCTGAACGCGCGATTGATGGGTGTTCCCCCCACCGGCAATGGCCGGCGTGAAAGTTATGCCGCTGTGCCGATGCCTCGCATGACCAATACCTACATGCTCGGCGGCGACAAGACCAGCGAAGAAATTGTTCACAGCCTCAAGCGCGGCTTGTACGCCACCAATTTTGGCGGTGGCCAGGTCGACATCACGAGCGGAAAGTTCGTGTTCTCGGCGAGCGAGGCGTTTTGGGTCGAGGACGGCAAGATTCAGTATCCCGTGAAGGGGGCGACGATCATCGGAAATGGGCCCGACGCGTTGACTCGCGTGAGCCTGATCGGCAACGACATGAAGCTCGATACCGGCGTGGGCGTCTGTGGCAAAGACGGCCAAAGCGTGCCGGTGGGCGTGGGCCAGCCGACCTTGCGAATCGACAAACTTACTGTCGGCGGCACGGCGTGATGCGCAACCTTTTTCGAACGGGGTGCCGCGCAATCGGGCGTGGTACATTGAGAGCGATGCAGCGCGCTTCCTACTTCTTTGCGTATTTTTGGTTCTCGCACCGCCCGGCGGTTGGAGAGGCAGGCGCATAGGTAGCAAACGCAGCGCAGCTAATTCTTCAAAACCGCCGGGTCACCCCCGGCGGTTTTTTTTCAGCTCGATATTCCCGAACAAATCCCAGGAGACAGCGCCATGGCCAACAAACCCCTCACCGCCGCAGACGCGTGGCACGCGAGCACCGAACGAACGAGCCAGACCGACGACCAACGCATCAAGGACGTGACGCCGCTGCCGCCGCCCGAACACCTGATCCGCTTTTTCCCGATCGCCGGGTCGGCGGCCGAGCGACTCATCGGCGAGACGCGCGCTGCGGTACGCCAAATCATGCAACGCAAGGACGACCGGCTGCTCGTCGTCATCGGCCCGTGTTCGATCCACGACCCCGCCGCCGCGTTGGACTACGCGCGCCGCCTGGTTGCGCAACGCGCGCGCTTCGCCGACACGCTGGAAATCGTGATGCGCGTCTATTTCGAAAAGCCACGCACGACGGTGGGCTGGAAGGGGCTGATCAACGACCCCTACCTCGATGAAAGCTACCGGATCGACGAAGGCCTGCGCATCGCCAGGCAGCTGCTGCTCGAAATCAACCGCCTGGGCTTGCCCGCGGGCAGCGAGTTTTTGGACGTCATCTCGCCGCAGTACCTCGGCGACTTGATCTCCTGGGGCGCGATCGGCGCACGTACGACGGAGAGTCAGGTGCATCGCGAACTGGCGTCTGGGTTGTCCGCGCCGATCGGGTTCAAGAACGGCACCGACGGCAACATTCGAATCGCGATTGACGCCATCCAGGCCGCAGCTCGGCCGCACCACTTTCTGTCGGTGCACAAGAACGGTCAGGTCGCGATCGTCCAGACCAAGGGCAACAAGGATTGCCACGTCATCCTGCGCGGCGGCAAACTGCCCAACTACGACGCCGCGCACGTTGCAGCGGCGTGCAAAGAGATTGAAGCGGCCAAACTCGACTGCGCCTTGATGATCGACTGCAGCCACGCCAACAGCGGCAAACAGCATGATCGACAAATCGACGTGGCGCGGGATGTCGCGGCGCAAATCAGCGCGGGCGCAGACTGCATCTTCGGTTTGATGATCGAAAGCCACCTGGTTTCCGGAGCGCAAAAGTTCAACGCCGGCAAAGACGAGCCGATGAGCCTCAAATACGGCCAGAGCATCACGGACGCGTGCATCGGCTGGGACGACTCGCTTGAAGTCCTGGACCTGCTTGCCGGCGCCGTCAAGGAACGCCGCCGCTGAGCCGCCCCCGCAACAACGTGTAATCCAGCGTCATCAGCTGTAAGGCGAGTGATGGTGCGCAAGCCGCGCGTGCGCAGCCGTCTTGCTTAGGGTTCAATGCCCCCATCGCTTGCTCGTCAGGTGGGAGAACTGCGATGAACCGACTGTCCAACGCTGCAAGAAGCGCACTCCTGGCTGCTGCCATGCCCATTGCGGCTTACGCCATTTCCGCTGCAGCAGCAGAACCGTCGGCCTGGGACCGCGTGATCATGGAGGCCACGTTCAGCAAGGCAGACGCGAATGACGATGGGCAGTTGACTAGGGCGGAAGCGCTGCGCTGGGGCATCCTGCCGGAGCGATTTGACGCTCTTGATGCCAATCGCGACGGTGCGCTCGACTTGGAAGAATTCGCAGCAGGTTTCGCGCAGGCGCACTGAAGCTGAGCCGATTGACGGCCGCAGCCGTCAATCGGCGTCGCGCGCAAGGCGCTCGCTGCTCCAGTAAACGTCATCACCGCCCAGCCCGTCCAAATTTGCGCGGTTGAGTGAACGGGCCAGCACGAACAGCAAGTCGCTGAGGCGATTCAGGTAGTGGCGCGGTTCCGCGCGCAAGGGCTCGGCTGCCCCGAGCGTCACGACAGCCCGTTCGGCACGCCGCGCAACGCTGCGCGCCACGTGCGCGAGGGCCGCGCTTCGAGTCCCGGCCGGGAGAATGAATTCCTTGAGCCTGGGCAACTCCGCATTGAAGTGAGCGAGCGCCTCGTCCAGGCGCACCACGGCGGCAGCTTTCAGCAGCTCAAAACCAGGAATTGACAGCTCACCGCCGAGGTTGAACAGCTCGTGCTGAATCTCGACGATCAGACGGCGAATTTCAGAGGGCAAGGGCTCGGCGAGCAAAACACCAAGGTGCGAGTTGAGCTCATCGACCTCGCCCATTGCGCAGATGCGCAGGTGGCTCTTCGCGACTCTCGAGCCGTCACCCAGCCCGGTGGTTCCGTCGTCGCCCGTGCGTGTCGCAATTTGCGTGAGGCGATTCGCCATGCCCGGAATGTTAAGGCCTTGCCGGGGCTGCATAGAATCTGCGGTCTGTGCGCCGCGCCGGTGCGCTGGAGATTCCTTCATGAATGCACCGTTGCCGTCCCACGCGATTCCGACCTTCGAGCACCGCACGGTCCCCGCAGCGATGCTCGATCGGCTGAAGAAGCGCTTTGCCGAGCGCTGTTCGACATCTCTCCCGGTGTGTGAGCAGCATGGCCGCGACGAGTCGCCGTTTGAGGTTACCCCGCCGGACGCGGTGGTGTTTGCACTGAGTACTGAAGAGGTCGCGTTCGTTGTCAAACTTGCGAGCGAATACGCGGTGCCGGTGATTCCATTCGGCGTGGGTTCGTCGCTCGAGGGCCATCTCCTGGCAGTTCAAGGCGGCGTGAGCATCGACTTGAGCCGGATGAATCAGGTCATCGCAGTGCACCCGGAAGATCTGACGGTGACGGTTCAGGCCGGTGTGACACGCACTCAACTGAATCGGGAAATCAAGGACACGGGCCTGTTCTTCCCTATCGACCCGGGCGCTGACGCCACCCTGGGAGGCATGGCGGCCACGCGCGCGAGCGGCACCAACGCAGTGCGCTACGGAACGATGCGCGAAAACGTGCTGGCGCTGACCGTGGTGACGGCCAATGGCGACATTGTTCGCACCGGAACCCGCGCCCGGAAGTCCAGCGCCGGCTACGACCTGACGCGCCTGCTCGTGGGCAGCGAGGGGACATTGGGCGTGATGACAGAGATCACGGTGCGTCTGTACCCACTGCCCGAAGCCGTTGTTGCTGCGGTATGCCACTTCCCCGACGTTGGTGCGGCCGTGAACACGACGATCCAGCTGATTCAACTGGGGATTCCTATCGCACGCTGCGAGTTGCTCGACGCGAACGCGGTGCGTGCCGTAAACGCCCACGACAAACTGAGTTTGCTCGAACAGCCCATGTTGCTCATGGAGTTTCACGGCAGCACGGCGAGCGTCAAGGAGCAGGCCGAAGCGGTGCAGGAGATCGCGAGCGGCTTCGGCGGCGAGCAGTTTCAGTGGGCGACGACCCCGGAAGAACGAACTCGGCTATGGACGGCTCGGCACCACGCGTACTTTGCGGGTATGCAGATTCGGCCGGGCTGCCGCACCGTGACCACCGACACCTGCGTCCCGATTTCGCGTTTGACCGAGTGCGTGACCCAGGCGCTAGAGGAGGCGAAGCAGGCCGGAGTGACGCACTACACCGTCGGCCATGTCGGAGACGGCAATTTTCACGTCGCCTACCTGGTGGACCCGGCAGTCCCCAGCGAGCGTGAAGCCGCCGAAGAACTCAACGTCGCCGTCGTGCGGCGCGCGCTGCGCCTGCAAGGCACTTGCACCGGAGAGCACGGCGTGGGGCTGCACAAACAAGAATTCCTGGTGGAGGAAGCCGGTGAATTGGCGGTTGAGATGATGCGCACCATCAAGCGTGCGCTGGATCCGAAAAACATCATGAACCCCGGGAAGATTTTCTCCTTGTAGGGGCCTTCATCGTCAGAGAGGTCAGTCGCGGGCCTTGAAAACCGCGCCCGCGCCGCCACCTGCGGGCGTCGCGATGCGACAGTTAACCTCACCCCGAACAAGCCCATGACCAAGCAGACTCTTTCATTCCAGGCCGAAGTCAAGCAGATCCTGCACCTCGTCACCCACTCGCTGTACTCGAACAAGGAAATTTTTCTCCGTGAATTGATTTCCAACGCCTCGGATGCGTGCGACAAGCTTCGCTTCGAAGCGCTGAACAACGCGGCGTTGTACGAGGACGCACCCACGCTGGAGGTGCGGGTCAGCTTCGATGCGCCTGGGCGCACCATCACGATCCACGACAACGGGATCGGCTTGTCGCAAGACGAGGCCATCGCCAATCTGGGCACGATCGCCAAGAGCGGGACGCGCGAGTTCATGGCCGCGTTGGAGGGCGAACAGAAGAAAGACGCGCAGCTGATCGGCCAGTTCGGCGTGGGCTTTTACAGCGGATTCATCGTCGCCGACAGCATCTGCGTGGAGTCGCGCCGCGCCGGGCTCAAAGCCGACGAAGGCGTGCGCTGGAGCTCCAAGGGTGACGGCGACTTCGAGGTGGAGGCCATCAACCGCACGCAGCGCGGCACGAGCGTCACCCTGCACTTGCGCGCCGAGGAAGACGAGTTCCTGAGCGGCTGGAAGCTCAAGTCCATCATCGGCAAATACTCTGACCACATCTCATTGCCCATCCT
>JBEBHW010000231.1:0-5944 GCA_040081145.1 Burkholderiaceae bacterium | reverse complement strand
CTGGGCGATGACGCGCCGCGTGCTGACCACGTCGGGGTGCTCGTCGGTGTAGCGGCGCAGCAACTCGTCGAGCTGCTTGCGCGCGGCGTCCAGGCGCGCCTCGAACTCCGACACCAGCGGCGCCGGGGCCGCAGGAGCTCCCGGGCCAGCCAGGGCGGTGACAGGCAACTGAGGCGCTTCGCTGGCGAGTTCGCGTTTGATCGCGTCGCGCGACTGCTCGGCCGCGTTGAACTCCAGGCGCAGCTTGTCCACCTCTTCGGCCAGGCTGGACATGCGCGAGAAGTAGCCCTGCGCGGCCACGCCCGTGATACCAAAATTCTTCAGCTTGAAGTCCTTGAGCCGCTCTTCTGCGGCCACCAGCTTGGCCTCGTTCTCGCGGATCTCTTCTTCGATGAAGCTGCGCGCGTCCTGAGAATCCTTGCGCTTGCTGTCGCTGCTGGAGGCAACGAACATCTTCACGAGTTGCGCCACCACGCGCTGCGCGCGCTGCGGGTCGGTGTCGCGGTAGCTGATGCTGTAGCTGTTGGTGCCTGCGCCCCCGGGGGCCATCTTGATGGCCTTCATCAAGGAGTCGATCTCTTGCTCGCGCTTGCCAGGGGAGGGGTCGCTCTGCGCGGCTGCGTTGTCCCAGCCGACTTCGGGCGAGGCGCGCAGGGCTTCGACATTGGGCCGGCTGATCAGGGTGCGTGCCAGCATGCGCAACTGCTCCTCGATGTTGGGCTGGAACGCCAGACCGACCATCAGCGGCTTGAGCACGCTTTGGGTGTCGATGTAGATGCGCGCGCTGGCCTCGTAGCGGTCCTTGACCAGCAGCACCGCTGTGCCCAGCAGCGCCGAGACGATCCAGGCCACGCTCAGCACCAGCCAGCGCGCGCGCCACAGCGCACGCCAGATCTCCTTGGCTTGGCCCAGGCCGATCGGATTCGTTGCAGCTTGCTTCAAGGCGGTCAAGGCGGTGGCTCTCTCAGAATACGCTTTGCGGCACGATCACGATGTCCCCGGGCTTGACCGCCACGTTGGCCGAGATGTCGCCACGCTTGAGCAGGTCTTTGAGCCTCACGCTGTATTGCTTGCCCCCTTCGCTGCCGCGCACCAGCACGGCGCCGTTGCCGTCGGCAAAGTCGGTCAGGCCGCCTGCGGCAATCATCACGTCAAGAATGGTCATCTGCTGGCGGTAAGGAACGGATTGCGGCTTGGCCGCCTCGCCCACGATGCGGATCTGCTCAGGGTAGATGCCCTGGAACCCTCCCACCACGACGGTGACCACGGGCTCGCGGATGAACTTGGCGAGGGTCTTCTCGATGTCGCGCGCCAGGTCCACGGGGCTGCGCCCCGCGGCCATGAGGTCTTCGACCAGGGGGCTGGAGATGCGCCCGTCCGGGCGCACGCTGATCGTGGCCGACAGGTCGGGGTTGCGCCACACCAGGATGTTCAGCGTGTCCAGCGGGCCGATGCGGTAGCGGTGGTCCACGGTGTCTACCGTGGGTGGGGCGGGCGGGTAGTTGTTGAGCGCCCCGCAGCCCAGCAGCACAAACGTGCAACTGGAGAACAGGGCAATGCGCGCGGCCCGCATGATGTGCGCTGCCTTGCCGGTTTGGTTCATGTGGGTTCCTCGTGAGGCAGATAAGCGGTCGGTTCAGGCCGTGCAAGGCCAGTAACGCTTTTTGCTTCCGCACGGGCTTTGACAGGATTGAGCGTCCAAGGCCTCAGCGTCAAGCGTGTCCCAACCAGACCCGTCCACCGCGTCTGACCCGACCACCCCCGTCACTGACCCTCACGAAATAGTACAACGCTCACCGTCTCGATCAGTACCAGAAGGTCCAGGAATAGTGAATTATTCTTCACATAGTAGAGATCAAATTGGTGCTTGCGCCTCGCGTCTTCCAGGCTCGCTCCGTAGCTGTAGCGCACCTGCGCCCACCCCGTCACGCCAGGCTTGACGCTGTGGCGAACGTCGTAAAACGGAATCTGCTCCTTCAGTTGTGCGACGAAGCTGGGGCGCTCTGGGCGCGGCCCCACCAGGCTCATTTCTCCCTTGAGCACGCTCAGCAGTTGCGGCAACTCGTCGATGCGCGTCTTGCGGATGAACGCGCCCACGCGCGTCACGCGCGAATCGTTCTTCGCGGCCCAGCGCGCCACGCCGTCGCGCTCGGCGTCACTTCGCATGCTGCGAAACTTCAGGCACCAAAACAACTGGCCGCCTTTGCCGACGCGCTCTTGACGGTAGATGATGGGTCCGGGACTGTCCAGCTTGATCGCCAATACGGTGAGCAGCATCACGGGGCTCGTGATCACGAGCAGCGCGCCCGAGCACAAGGTGTCAAATGCGCGCTTGGCCAGGCGCCGTGCGCGCCCTTGCACAAAGCCTTCGCCGTAAACGAGCCAGCTGGACTTCAGACTGTCGATGGGCACTTCGGACTTGGTGCGCTCCCAGTACCCGGCCAAGTCCATCACGGGGATGCCACGGATGCGGCACGCCAGCAACTCGTCCATCGGCACGCCCCCGCCGCGCTGCTCGCGCTCGGCGACGATGATCTGGTCGATGCGGTGCCGCGCCACCAGCTCCGGGATGCTCGCTTCGCGCGAGAACACCGGCGGGCTGGCCGCGCCGGCGTGCGCCGGCACTTCGTCCCCGCTGGGATAGAAGCCGATGACGTTGTTGGATGCCCGAGTCAGCGCGGCCAAGTCACTGGCCACAGCGTAGGCCTCGGCGCCCGTGCCCACGATGAGCACGCGCGAGCGTGCCCGGACGTGGCGCAGCCAGTACAGCGCCGCGCGCACGAACACCAAGCCGATGAGCGCGTACACGATGGCCGAGCCCAGCAGCAGTTTCAGATACTCGGTGGGCACCACCAGACCCAGCACCAGGTAGGTGAGGTAGGCCCCCACCCCCATCGCCACCACGGTGCGCCACCACAGCGTGGGCACGCCAATGGGCGTGGGCCGGTACAGCCCGGCAAATGAATACATCAGTGAGACCACCAGCGCAAACTGCGCAGCGAACAAGACCATCTGGTGCAGCGCAAAGGGCTGGAAACCTCCTGGCCCCGTGTGGCTAGACACCAGTTCGCCCAGCCCGGAGGGCGTCAGGCCCACTTGCCCGACGCCGGCCTGCGTCACCCCGGCCAGCAACACTGCGCCAAAGAGCAGCACCATGTCGGCCACCATCCCCATGAACGAACCGACCGACACGTGATGGCGAAAGACACTGAACATGCAAATCCCTTCTTGATGGCCGGCGCCGACGCCGCGCGCGCCTTCGATCCCGCGCAACAGCGGCTCGGCAACTCGCCGCACTGGCGCCGCCGCACTGAGTCCAAATTATCGGAAGCGCCAACCCCTGGAGTACCCCCCATCCGCGGGTGCGCAGCAACTGTTTGCGTGCGGGATTGGGCAAAGGAATCCGATCCTTGCGCAGAGCCGGACGTGGCGCCGCGGCGCCACGCCGCCTTGAGGTGATTGCTCCCTGCCATACTGCACATGCCGCACGCCGCGTGCCTCCGTCATGACCCTCACTGAACTTCGCTACATCGTTGCGGTTGCCCGAGAAAAGCACTTCGGGCGCGCCGCCGAAGCGTGCTTCGTTTCACAACCCACGCTGAGCGTTTCGATCAAGAAGCTCGAAGAGGAGCTCGACGTGCGCATCTTCGAGCGCGGCACCAGCGAAGTCAGCGTGACGCCGCTCGGCGAAGAAATCGTGCGCCAGGCGCAGGCCGTCATCGAGCAGGCCCAGCAGATCAGGGAAATCGCGAAGCGCGGCAAAGACCCCCTCGCCGGTGCGCTGCGGCTGGGAGTCATCTACACCATCGGGCCTTACCTGCTGCCTGATCTGGTCAAGCAGGCCATCGCCCGGGTGCCGCAGATGCCCTTGCTCTTGCAGGAAAACTTCACGGCCAAACTGTTGGAGATGTTGCGCACCGGCGAGCTCGATTGCGCCATCATGGCCGAGCCCTTCCCCGACACCGGCCTGGCCAGCGCGCCGCTCTACGACGAACCCTTTGTCGTGGCGCTGCCGCGCCACCATCCCTTGCTCGAGCGCGCAAGCATCAGCGCCGAGGAACTCAAGCACGAAACCATGCTGCTGCTCGGCACAGGGCATTGTTTCCGCGACCATGTTCTCGAGGTCTGCCCCGAGTACGCGCGTTTTTCGAGCGACGCGGAGGGCATTCGCAAAAGCTTTGAAGGCTCGTCGCTGGAAACGATCAAGTACATGGTGGCCTCAGGCGTGGGGGTCACGGTCGTGCCGCAGCTGAGTGTGGCCAAGGATGTGAACGCCCAAGTGGCCTACCTGCCGTTCGCCGAACCCGTACCGATGCGCCGGGTCGTGCTGGCGTGGCGCAGAACTTTCACGCGCTACGAGGCGATCGCCGCGCTGCGCAACGCGATCTATGCCTGTCCGTTGCAGGGCGTTTTGCGTTTGACCCAGTGATATCGGTCGGCTGCGCCGCGCGCTATCGATGGCGATGGTCCGTTTGCTGGTTGAAGGCCAGGAGGCCGTGGCACGCACCGCGCGCGGCCTGTTTCCCTTGGCCGACAAAGCCGGCGATCAACCCGCTGCCAAGCTGTTGACGCAGCGACTGGGTGTGCACGAACAAGCGGCGTGGATGTTGCGCAGCCTGCCGCAAGAGCAAGGCCGGCAAGCGTCGGGACCCGGCGCGCGGTGCGAAGCCCGGGTCATGAAGAACGCTTCTGCGCAAGGAGATCGGCCGCAATCGCCACGATCCGCGCTGCGTGAATCGCCGCGCCGACCTCTGGCCCGCGCACGCCAATGTCCGCAGCGTGCGCGGCGATTCGCGCAGTGTCGACGTCGAGTGTGGCCTGCAAGACGCGCCGCAGGTGCAGGGCCTGCGGCAAGGGCGGGCTCGCGGTCGCGCTCTCGCTCGCACTCGCACTCGCACTCGCACTCGCACTCGCACTCGCACTCGCACTCGCACTCGCACTCGCACTCGCACTCGCACTCGCACTCGCACTCGCACTCGCACTTGCGCTTGCGCCGCGCGCAAGGCATTCGCACACGCGCAGCATTCCTTCGAAGCGCGCAGGTCGCCGCAACGCGTCGCAGCGCTCGAGCAGGCCGAGCAATGCGGCGGCGTCCATCGTCTCGCAACGCTCCACCGCGGAGTGCTCGTGCCACGTCAGCTCGGCGAGCTCGCGGCAGTCGAGCGGCACGCCCAGCCTCCGACCCATCGCGCACAGCGCCGCCTCGTCCGGCCCGACCGCCTGACCCAGACAGGCGAAGCGTTGTGGCAAATCGCAGCCGAGCTGCGCCGAGATATCGAGGGTGCGCAGCAACGCATCGGCGGCGTTGTGCGCGCCGGCTTGCAACACACGCTCGACTTCCGGCAGCAGCCTTGCCAACGCGCCGCAGTCGCGCAACACCCGCAGCATGCGCGATGGACGCTCCTCCATCAGGCCGCGCGCGAGTTCCTGCCAGACGCGCTCGGGCACGAGCGCATTCACTTCGCCGGCATTCACCATCTGACGCGCCAGCGCCTGGGTATGCCGCGCCACCGTGAAATCGGGGAAGCGTGCGGCAAAGCGCGCGAGGCGAAGAATTCGCACCGGGTCTTCGGCAAACGCCGGCGACACGTGGCGCAATACGCGCGCCGCGAGATCGGCGTGACCGCCATAGGGGTCGATCAAGCCGCTCTGCGCATCCAAGGCCATCGCGTTGATCGTCAGGTCGCGCCGGGCAAGGTCTTGCTCCAGCGTGACGCTTGGATCGGCGTGAAACGTGAAGCCGCGGTAGCCGGGCGCCGTCTTGCGCTCGGTGCGTGCCAACGCATACTCTTCGTGGGTTTGCGGATGCAGGAACACCGGGAAATCGCGTCCCACGGGCTTGAAGCCTGCGGCCAGCATCGCCTCGGGCGTCGCGCCGACGACGACCCAATCCTTATCGACGCTGGCGCGTCCGAGCAATCCGTCGCGCACGGCGCCACCCACC